>NZ_MIBU01000316.1:0-15939 GCF_001830725.1 Sulfuricurvum sp. RIFOXYD12_FULL_44_77 | reverse complement strand
CGATTATCAACAGTATACCGTTGAGGGTGTTAAGCTCGAAGGTGTTCAAATGACCGATAGCAGCGGTAACGGTGTTGCACAAACCGGTCTTGGACGTGTTGCCGACTTGATCAACTCGACTTCATCGGAAACAGGGATTAAAGCAGTTGCAAATACTGAGTACAATGGTACAATCCGTGTCGGATCAGGAACATTGGCCGCTGATATGAAAATCAACGGTATTACTATTTTAGCGGCAGGTGATACATTACTAACAGCTGATAGCGATAACAAACTGGTCAATGCGATCAATGCTAATACCTCTGATACCGGTGTAACAGCGAGTCTTGAATCAGACGGTACGTTAACCCTTAAATCAGATGGTCGTGCTATGAATCTTAGCGGCTTTACTACATTGACAGGCTTAAATGACGGTATTCGTTCCGGTACGCTACAGCTTACGAAGCAAGGGTCAGGGGTAATCGATGTCTCATCGGCACATTACTCGAATTCAGGGCTTACCACTGCCAATGCATCAGCGACAACGCTTACCGATATTCCGGCTACAGCTAAACTCAGTGACCTTATTTTTGGTCGAATTGATGATAATAACGATGGTGTTGTCAACACCAGCGATACCGTCGGTCTTTTACGAACACGAGATGGTGCATCTAAAGCGATGGATATCGTTGAATCAGCGATTACTCAGCT
The DNA here is from genome assembly GCF_001830725.1 of Sulfuricurvum sp. RIFOXYD12_FULL_44_77. Lineage (NCBI taxonomy): Bacteria > Pseudomonadati > Campylobacterota > Epsilonproteobacteria > Campylobacterales > Sulfurimonadaceae > Sulfuricurvum > Sulfuricurvum sp. RIFOXYD12_FULL_44_77. The sequence goes on along the minus strand of NZ_MIBU01000316.1, from coordinate 15,249 downwards.
TGACAGTATCCGTGCTGACCTCGGTTCGGTTCAAAACCAATTGGTTGTTACAGTTAACAACATCTCTGTAACACAAGTAAACGTTAGAGCAGCAGAATCTCAAATCCGTGATGTTGACTTCGCGGCTGAATCAGCTAACTTCTCTAAATACAACATTCTTGCTCAATCTGGCTCTTATGCTATGAGTCAGGCAAATGCAGTTCAACAGAATGTATTGAGATTACTACAATAGTTTCTCCTTTTTGATCGAGCTTACGCTCGATCACCCTCTTCCATTTTCTCTTTTTAGTTTTGGAACTCTTTTTGCTTTAGGTCGGTTAAATATGCGCATCGTCGCAAAACCACATTAAGGATTTAATTATGGGTTTTAGAATTAATACTAACATTGCGGCGATGAGCGCGCATACAAATGCAACTATGAATAATCGTAGTTTGGACGATTCCCTCTCTAAACTCAGTTCGGGTCTTCGTATTAACAAAGCGGCAGACGATGCTTCTGGAATGGCAATTGCCGATTCACTCCGTTCTCAAGCCAACTCATTAGCCCAAGCAATTGCCAATGCCAATGATGCGGTAGGAATTGTTCAAACGGCTGATAAAGCGATGGATGAGCAGATAAAAATTCTCGATACCATCAAAACCAAAGCGATTCAATCTGCTTCTGACTCTCAAACGGCATCATCTCGCGAAGCGATTCAAAAAGATATTAACCGTCTTATCGAGCAATTGGACAATATTGCTAAAACAACGACGTTTAACGGTCAGGCTCTTTTGTCAGGTACTTTCTCTAACAAAGAGTTCCAAGTTGGAGCATATAGCAACCAATCAATTAAAGCTTCTATTGCCAATACCCAAAGTCTTGCAGTCGGTGCAATCTCTCAGCGTCATGATATCTCTCAATTAGGGAATACGCTTGCAGTAACAGCAGGTACGACTAATGTCCTTGGAGCAACAACTCTTTCGGTAGCAGCTCTTTCGGTAGCTATTTCGCTGGGTAATACGGCAGCTATTGGTGTTGGCGATACGATTCGGATTGACGGAATCGGAAATGTTCAAATTACCGCGATGAATACCGCAACAGGTGAATTAACAATTAATACACCATTAACCAAATCAATCACCGCCGGTGCAACCATTTCAATCGTTGCCAATGCGGCAGAAGATCTTTCTAAGCTTGGTACGGTAACCTCCCTTGCTGTAGTAATTTCAGCAAGTGATGTAAGTGGATTTGCGGTTGGGGATAGTCTTACTATAACCAATTCAACCGGATCGGTCACAAGAACCATAACTTCTGTCAGCACATCACTCGGTCAAATTGGGATTTCGGCAGCTACCGGTTTAATATTGTCTACAGCAGGACAGACAATAGCTTTATCCAGCCGTGATACACTCGGTACTGCTTATACAGGAGCCGATTATCAACAATATACCGTTGAGGGTGTTAAACTCGAAGGTGTTCAAATGACCGATAGCAGCGGCAACGGTGTTGCACAAAGCGGTCTTGGACGTGTTGCCGATTTGATCAATTCTACTTCATCATCAACCGGTATCAAAGCCGTTGCGGATACTGAGTATAACAGTACAATCCGTATCGCCGCTGGCAATCTAAGTACTAATATGACAATCAACGGTATTACTATTTTGAATGCGGGGGATTCGTTGCTAGCAGCTGATAGCAATAACAAACTGGTCAATGCGATCAATGCTAATACGGCGGATACCGGTGTAACAGCGAGTCTTGAATCAGATGGTACGTTAACCCTTAAATCAGACGGTCGTGCTATGAATCTTAGCGGCTTTACTACATTGACAGGCTTAAATGACGGTATTCATTCCGGTACCCTACAGCTTACAAAGCAAGGATCAGGAGTCATAGACGTATCATCGGTACATTACTCGAATTCAGGGCTTACCACTGCCAATGCATCAGCAACAACGCTCACCGATATCCCAGTTAGCTCTAAATTAAGTGATCTTGTTTTTGGTAAAGTAGATGACAATAATGATGGGCTAGTTAATACCAGTGATACCGTCGGTCTTTTACGAACACGTGCCGGCGCATCTAAAGCGATGGATATCGTCGAAGCAGCGATTACTCAGCTTGACAGTATCCGTGCTGACCTCGGTTCGGTTCAAAACCAATTGGTTGTTACAGTTAACAACATCTCTGTAACACAAGTAAACGTTAGAGCAGCAGAATCTCAAATCCGTGATGTTGACTTCGCGGCTGAATCAGCTAACTTCTCTAAATACAACATTCTTGCTCAATCTGGCTCTTATGCTATGAGTCAAGCAAATGCAGTTCAACAGAACGTCCTCAAGTTGCTTCAATAGCAACTGAGGGCAACCCTTATTTAATTCTTTACTAAAAACTTCAACTCTTCTGGAAGTTTTTGAAGACTTTCTTCTCTTTCCTCACGCATAATATTGATAACATTATCAATACTTCCCGCCAAAGTGTAAAAATAAGGGATATGGTTAAATATCCAGCGTATTGCCTTATTCTTATTTTCAGATGGATTTGTCACATTTAAAGTTTTAATAGTACCTAATTCGATCTCATGGTGAATAGCTATCGTTTGGATAATGTCCCAATAAAAGTTTTTATATTCAGTGCTATTTAACAATGCTTCTCTGGTCTCAGAAATAATATTTAGCATTCCAATGATTTCTTGATCATTGAAAGTTTCTAGCTGTTCTTCCTCTGATTTATTTTCGAGTTTTTTACAAGGCTCAGCAATCGCCATAAAGGTTGATTCAAGAATACCCTGAAGCTTTTCCCCTTCTGAAATAAGATTATCTATAGTAGAAGAAACAGAAATAAAGTATTCTTTTGCCTCTTCATGTGATGTGCACGGTACATTAATAGGTTGCTTGCAAAAGCTACTATCAACATATTCTTTGACGGAATCTGCAAAAGACATTTCAAGAGACCCCTCAATTCGCGCGCCCCCTTCCGTTGCATTAATGGTTGGGAAAATATTTTTAGTGGATGCAATCCCTTGTCGTAAACCATTAAGAAAAAGTTCCCATATGGTGTTAGATTCAACGGTTCCTTCCCCTCCATATGCCGGCAAAGTAATTATTGATCTTCCGGTCTCTTCATACACGGCGTCAAAAGTTTCTCCAAATGTATACCCCTTGCTGTGAGTCGTCCCGTCTTTTCCATAGGCCAAATCCTGCCCAATAATAATACAGGCACGAAAGCGCATTAAAGCAATCAAATCATGCGACATATTGGCTACACTCATCCCAGAGCAAATATAGCCATACGGATGCAGATTAAAGGAATCATTATAACCAAAGGGACGCATTGCCAAAATATCGGTGCAACCCTCAAGAACAGAAAACATAGAAGGATTTTGTAAAGAAGCTCTAACAAAAATAACTTTTTGTTTATACTCAGACGGAATGTCTTCAAAGAGTCTGGTTATCAGTTCATCCCGTTCCATTGAGGTACAAATATCAGCTGTAATCCCATTTTGATACAATATTCGTAATGCGGAATCAGCACATATAATAGTTACGTTCTCTTGTATCGAACGCAATAAAGGGAGCTGCTTGGACAAACTTGGACCGGTAGAGACCATAACCGCTATATCTGTATTTTTGTGCATACAAAATTTTTGTAACTGAGGACCTGCAACCATATGCGGGAGGTTGGCGATATGGTTTTTTAACCCGGTAAGACCATCTATGATGTCATTACCTGCATTGGAAATGATATATTCCATCGTCTTCAGCATAAGTTGATTTAACGCCATGATTTCATCATCAAAGCTTTCTTCATAATATGGAGAAGGAAAATGGAGAATATACGATTTTACATAGTAAATAAAATCATTCTGATGAAGGAAAAGGACAAGAAAAGGAAAAGATAAATCTTCCGCAAGAAATAGATAAAGTTTATCAGAAAGAATTTCATTTGAAAAATCTTGACAGTGCAGTGCAATAAAAATTAATTCGAGTTTTGGTTCTATTACAATGAGTGCATGCTTTTTGGTATTTAAAAGAGCTTTTTGAAGCATTCCATCACTTATTCCAAAAAAGTAGAGATAAGGGTGGTTTGTTAGTGAGTCAAAAGTTTCTAAAATATTAGAAAGTTCTTCTAGTGTCAAATTTACGCGCCGTCTATTTTGATTGTCTAAAATAGTAACCACTCCGGAAGAGGATATATCAAAATTAAACTCTTTATTTTCTGTACATAGAACTAAACGGTCATGAAGAGACGGATTTTTAGTTTGTAGCGCCTGTAAATTTTTTTGATAATTTGCTTCGAGCATTTTTAAATACATTAGATCTCCTTCTTACTTAAATTGATAGAAGAGAATTGTTCCATAAAATATTCTGCCACCCTAAAATCGGTAAGGGTATCTATATCAATTGACGATTCTCTCGCCATAATGTAAGCAAAAATATTATCTTTCAGCATAAAGCTTTTTTCTTCAAGTAAGCGACTTGTTTTAGAAATATAAATCGCACCGTTTAACCGATAATACTTTTCTAAATCTTGACTTCGTTTATTTTTTATTTCATCACATATAAAATTGCTCATATCTCCATCTTCTGATAGGGTATTGCTCCACAGTGGGCTATGTTCCATTTCACATACAGAGATGACTGCATCGGCTTTTTTTGCTATTAAAAGTTCGATTGCTTCATCAATATGATTTGTTTTTCGTAAAGGACTGGTTGGTTGCAGTAGAATAATATAGTCATAATTTGTGGAATGATCAATGGTGTGTTTGATTGTATCAAACGTTGTAGCCATGTCACCGGCTAAACAATCGGGTCGCTTAATTGTTTCCGCACCAAACATTGTTGAAATACTCAATATCTCATCATCATCACTTGAAACAATAACATTATCAATGTAGTTGCTATGAAGAGCAGCTTCAATACTCCAAGCAACTAGTGGCTTTCCGGCTAATTCAAGCATATTTTTTCTTGGCAGACGCTTACTCCCCCCTCGGGCAGGAATGATAGCAAGAAAAGTTTTACCGTTATACATCAAAAGCCTTATCATACTCATTGTTAGCACGTTCATAATCATTAACACGACCGATATCCAACCAATACTCATGTATTGGAAATGATAATACATTCTCTTTATTCTCGATAAGTTGCTCAAAAAGAGTCGGCATATCATAAAACTGATTTTTAGGAATATATTGAATTATATCGGGACTTAGCATATAGATGCCTGCGCTAACAAAAAATTTATGCAATGGTTTTTCGACTATAGATGTGATTTTTCCATTATCAATATTAACAACACCATAAGGAACTTGAAAATCATATTCACGTACACACATGGTAGCTTTTGATTGATGTGCAAGGTGATAATCACAAAGATGCTCAAAATTTACATTTGTCAATAAATCTCCATTCATGACAAAAAATGGCTCTGTCGGAAGTTCCGGCAATAGGCTTAATGCTCCTGCTGTCCCCATACGTTTATTTTCCATTATGTACTCAATGGAAACACCGAATTGACTCCCATCTCCGAAATAATCCTGAATGATTTGTGATTTATAGTTTACACACATAATAATATTGTCATAGCCATATTCAGAGAATTTTTCGACGATCGTCTGTAAAATGGGCTTATTACCGACCTGAAGCATCGGTTTTGGGGTATTCTCGGTTAATGGTCTTAAACGTGTCCCTAGCCCACCTACCATTAAAATGACTTTATTCGGTTTTTTTTGTTGATCAATAAGTTCGTCTAGATTTTTTAGGCCAACAAGTATCCCGTCATTATCAATCAGAGGGATTTGTAGAATTTTTTTGGTAGTGGCCAATTTTATAATTGTTTCTTTGGACTCATTAATATTAGCGACCGTCGGAGTTCTAAAATAGATGTTTTCAATAGTATCGCTAAGAGTGAAACCTTTAAGGAGTCCTCTTCGGATATCTCCGTCATTTAATGTCCCGATCAGTTTATTATCCTCATCAACAACAAGGGCAATTTGTTTAGAACTTTTATCAATAATTTGCAACGTTTCTCTGATGGTAATATGAGGTCGAACCGTAATATCTTGTAAAGTAAACATTAGTGTTTTTCTTTCCAAATAGGATGCTTTAATTCCCATTTACCATAATTTTTTTCCCATAAATGCGGAGATCTGAATTTTTCAATCACTTCATGATATCTATCTAAAGTAATATCCATATAGTCGCAACAATCTTTAATATATTGTTCGGGAAACTCTCCGTCAAAACGTTTGATTAAGGATATCCCTTCGTCGCGGGTGATGTCACCGTTTCTAATCTCTTGTGCCGAATCATAAGTGGCTCTGCCAATCCCGAATTTAATGGTTGTCGTATGGTAATGTAGCCAATCGATTTTATCATCAAGAGAGCTGTATTTGCTAAAACTACCTTCTGTTCGATGATCATTCGGCATAAAATCACTATTCTCAATCGAATAATAGTACGTTTCTTGTGGATGCCATTTTACATAATACCCAAGGTAGTGTACAGTCGTACCTGTTTTTTGCAAATCATATGGATTAACAGGAAAATAGGCTTCCAAGTCTGATAGTTTAAACCCAAAATCGTGTATTAGGTCCTTTGCCGGTACTCCCCCTAAAACCAAATCAGAAATGCTTAGTTCGGCGCTGTAATATTTTGGATCTCTTGTGGGTTTTTCATTATCTTCAATCGCGTTACCATATTCGGCTTCATTCTCCCCGAAAATCACTAATGGAATATCAAGCAATATAGATAATCGAGGTGCTAGATTTTTTTGACCCAAGATAAAAGGCTGAAAAGGGTGCCCTAAATTTTCAAAAGCACTTTTCGTTAAAAATCGATGCAATTTTCTATTCTGATTGTAAGTATAGTTGGCAAATCCTGTATTAAGCCAGCTTTCAAAATTACGTCGGCCTATATCTGTGTAGAGTGCGGGGGGCCATGTGATAAGAATCGGGTTCATATTGTATTTATATTTGAGCATATGGGCAGCTTGAACGCTATCTTTCCCCCCGCTTCCAGGAACAACAACATCATAGCGTCCATCATTTCGTCTGTATTTATTACATAATTCGATTAATTCTTTTTCTCTCTCATCCCAATTAATCTTTTTTTTCTTTTCTGCATATCGGCATGCTTCACATATCCCATCTTCACCGAAAGAAATCGCCCGCTTCAAAGCTTCCGGTTTATTCTGAAATTCCGCTACCGAGGAGGGTCTTTGGTTACTCATAGTACATTTTTTACAATATTTCACCTCCAAAGGGAGACCATATCTTCCAAACAGTTCACTCATCTGTGCTCCTACAGTGCTATGAAATTTTTAAAAAGTTGAATACCGGCATCGCGGCTTTTCTCTGGATGAAACTGAACCCCGTAAAGATTATCTTTTTGGATTGCAGATACAAATTGATGTCCGGCATAATCAGTTAATGCGGTAATATCTGTATAGTTCACCACTTCGTAGGAATGCATAAAATAAAATTCTTCGTTTTCTAATCCAAATAGTAATCGATTAGGTTTTATGATTTTTATTGCATTAAATCCCATATGAGGAACTTTTGCATTTACCAGCATCGGCTTGACTTCAGCATTAATAACATTTAACCCCGCAGTTTTACCATATTCAAATCCAAGAGATGAAAGGATCTGCATACCAAGACATATTCCCAATGTCGGTTTTGTTCCCATTGCATCTTTTAACGCCTCAAGCAGCCCAGCATTTTCTAGCTCTTTCATCGCATCTTTAAAGCTTCCTACACCGGGGATAACAATCTTCTCGACACTCTCTAACTCTTCTTTTGAATGGACGATTTTGACTGTTCCTCCGGCTTTTTCGATTGCTTTTTTAATGCTATGAATATTGCCTGCGATTCCATAGTTAATTAACCCGATGAGTTGACTCATTTTGAAACCTCAATTCCATTATTTCTGAGATATGCTTTAATATCTTGAATAGTATATTTGTCGTAATGGAGTAGACTAGCTATAGCCACTCCGCTAGGTGCTGCATAATCGATAAGTTCTTTGATCTCTTCAAGTTTACCTGCACCGCTGGTCACGACAACCGGAATTGTTACCGCTTCAACTACACATTTGGCTAACTCTAAATCAAAACCTCTTTGTCTACCGTCGTAATCCACAGATTGAAGTAGTATCTCTCCTGCACCCCTTTGTTCAACTTCTTTTGCCCATGCAATAACATCTTTACCTGATTGAATTCTTCCGCAGTCAGTATAACATTCCCACCCATTGTCCCAACGTTTAGCTTCAATATTGACGACAATAGCCTGATTTCCAAAAATTTCTGCCGCTTGATTAATGATATTCGGATTTTCTTGAACGGCATAAGTATTTATGACAACTTTATCGGCTCCGGCATGAAAAAGTCTCGAAAAATCGTCGATGGTTTTAACCCCGCCCCCTACACCAAAAGGGATAAAAAGTTCATTCGCCGTTTGCTCTATCTCGCTAAAAAGTATTTCTCTTTGATATAACGAAGCAACGATATCAATATACATCACTTCATCAGCACCTTGTTCATAATATTTTTTTGCCAGATTAGCAGGCAATCCGATTTTTCGTAACCCTTCAAAATGGACTGGTTTAACAACAAATGGTGGTTTGACATCGAGTTTGGCAATAATCCTTGTCCTCATTTATTCTCCTCAAAAGTAATAGTATAGAACGTTTTTTTTAATAACGCATTGAGCGGCGTATTCTTCAAAACTTTAATAATTTGGTGACTGGCGATTCCCTCTCCATACGGATTTTTCACCTTTTTTAGACTTTCTTGAAACGGTGCTGAATACAATTGTTGTAAAGCCAAATATATATCTTTTTGTGTGGTTCCGCAATCAATAACACTTGCCGCTTTAATCCTGCCACGCTGACGATCTCCTATATTGATTGTCCCTATCTTGAAACTAGGGGCTTCTAGCAATCCACTTGAGCTATTTCCAACAACAGCATCTATAAATTGAAGTGCACTAAGGTATCGTAGGTGTCCCAATGATATAAATGCTATTGATTTTTCTTTATTTTTAGCGACATATTCATCAATCATTTGATTAATAATACGACCGCCTGTATCGCTATTGGCTTTAGTAAAAATAATATTGGTATCTTCTAATGAATCAATAGCATTTAGTAACGCTTGAAATTGTTTTTTTGCCGTATTATTTTCTAAAGTAACAGGATGAAAGGTCACTAAAATATTTTTTTTATTCAATTTGAAATCAATATTATCTTCAAACGCGTCTCTCTCTAAAAGTTTAAGTCGTTTGATATTTTCTATTCCCATGCCACCGACATTATAAACACGTTCAGGGCGTTCTCCTAACTGTATAACCCGATTTCGGTACTCTTCTGCCGCAGTGAAATGGAGATGGGCCATTTTAGTAATGCTGTGACGGATCGATTCATCAAATGCTCCCTCCGTCGTTTCACCGCCGTGCAGATGGGCAATAGGGATACGTGCGATCATCGCGGCGCTGGCGGCACTAAATATCTCATACCGATCCCCTAGTACAACGACAAGATCGGGTTTGAGCTCCTCAAAGCTCTCCGCAAACGAGATTTGTGCTAGTCCCATTGATTTTGAAATTCCCACCGGAGTGTCGCTGGAGAGGAGCATCTCGATTTTTTTAGTGATCGTAAAATCTTTCTCGATCTCTTTATAGGTGAGTCCGAATTCGGGGCTGAGATGCATCCCCGTTACGATGATTTGAAGTTCCAAATCAAAATCGGCTTCGATCTCTTTCATTAACCAATAGAGAAGCCCATATTCCGAACGGGTTCCGGTAATGACGCATATTTTTCTCATATTGCCTCATCTTTATAATAGTTTTTAGACGCGATAGTTCCAATCATCTCATCCCACAACATAGGACTAATTCCTAATGCGGGACGCTTTACGGTGATATTTTCGGCACTTAAACGTTCCCCTTTTTGAATCGGTCGTGACGCGACAATGCTTTTTCGGGCAATCGGGATGTTTTTCATCTCGCTCGGCGAGGGTTGTTTAATACCGTCTCCTAATGCTTTTTCGATATTTCGGATTGCTTGGATCATCGCGATCAGTTCATCGGGTTCAAGACTTGCTTTATGATCCGGTCCTTCCATCTCTCTATCGAGGGTAAAATGTTTCTCGATCACACTCGCCCCCATCGCTGCGGCGGCTATAGGGACTTCAATACCGCGCGTATGATCGGAGTATCCTACACGTATATCAAAGGTTTCTCGTATGGTGTGCATGGCACGCAGGTTTACCTCTTCTATCGGACAGGGGTATTCGGTGGTCGCATGGAGTACGGTGATATTCTCTTTCAGCGTTCCTGATCCAATAAGAATATCTAAGGCATCTCTAATTTCCCCAAGATTCGCCATCCCCGTAGAGAGAATCACCTTTTTACCTAACGATCCAATGTGCCGAAGATAGGGGAGATTAGTGATTTCACCGCTTGGAATTTTAAAGATTTGCATACCTAAACGATCGAGAAGATCGATACTCTCATGATCAAATGGGGTAGATAAAAAAAGAATTTTTTTCGTTTTGCAGTAAGTGATGAGCTTATGATGTGCTGCCTCGTCAAGCTCCAGTTTTTTGATCATTTCATACTGTGTTTCAGCAACATCCGTCGTCAGTTTTTGATACGTCGCTTTTTGCGCTGTTTTGGAGACAAGTCTATCGGCTTTGAACGTTTGAAATTTCACCGCGTCCGCACCCGATTGCGCGGCCACATCGATCAGCGCTTTGGCAAGTTCGATGGAACCGTTGTGATTGACACCCGCTTCGGCAATGATGAAAATACTCATTTTGCCACACTTCCCGCTTTAATAAAGGAGCGCTCTTCAATAAGGGATACCTCTTTGGATACGGCGTTGCTTCCGAAAAAACTCCCCCGCTTGATAACTGTTTCCCCGTTGACAATAGCACCCGTCGAAATATGGCAATGATCCCCGATAGTACAATCGTGCTCGATGAGTGCTTTTGTGTTGATGATACAGTTATTGCCGACAGCGGCATTGGCATTGATAAGGGCATCATGAAAGATGACGGTTCCCTCACCGATACGGGCGTGTTTGGAAACATACGCCCTAGGAGAGATAATAGTAGGAAGTGAATACCCTGTTGCTTTTAAGTGTTCAAACATATGAATACGACCATCGGGAGATTTGATTTGACCAAAGGCGATCAATGCATAGCTACATTCACCCCTCAACCGCTCTAAATCTTCATTAGAACCGATTATCTCGTAACCGAGTACGAACTCTCCAATTTTTTCAGGAATATCAATAATTCCGCTGATCTCAAATTTCCCTTCGGCTTCAATGACATCGATTAAAGACCTACAATGTCCGCCGCCGCCGATAAGGAGAAGTTTTGGTTTCATAGACGTACTCCGCTTGGGATGTTAACAACCCGTTCTTCGAGCCATAAAGCATTGCTTAAATCGCTGCATAGACACCCTTTAAACATCTCCAGCTTATTCATCAATCTCCAGATCGGACGAGTCATAACTCCGCGATCGTTCGTATAACTCAAAAAAGCTTCTTGCTCCTCTTTATTATTTAAGATCAGTGTCTGGAGCCAATAGTTTGATCGTGCATGGTCGGGTTCGCGTACTAGGGTGATCGAAGCCGCATCAAAAAACGATCCATATTCACTCGTTAGAAGCCGCTTATTTTCTAAAAAGAGGTCTAAGTTTTCCATTTGGGCACACAACAATGCAGCATTGAGATTCGGGAGGCGGTAATTATAAGCGATCTCATCATGGACATATTCCCATCGATGGGGGATTTTAGCGGTGGTGGTGATGTGTTTAGCCCTCTTTGCCAACTCTTCATCATCGGTGACGATAACCCCGCCGCCGCCGCTGGTGATGATTTTATTACCGTTGAAACTGAACACCCCTAAAACTCCAAAGGTACCCGTGTGGCGGTTGTCATAGGTGCTTCCAAGCGATTCGGCGGCATCTTCGACCAAAGCTAAACGCCACTGATCGCAAAGTGCTTTGATCTCATCAATTCGGCACGGATGTCCGAACGTGTGCATCGGAACACACGCTTTGATTGTTTTACCGCTCATTGTATTGATACATCGGTCATCCACTATTTTGCAGTGGGTCTCTAAAAAAGTTTTCAGTGCATCTGGTGATAACCCCATCGTGTCTCGGTCAACATCGACAAAAATGGGATTTGCTCCGATGTAGCTAATGGCGTTGGCAGTTGCAATAAAGGTAAGGGGTTGAGTGATCACTTCATCGTCTTGTTGAACATCTGCCAAAAGGAGTGCGATGTGCAGTGCTGCGGTTCCGTTCATGGTAGCAACAGCGTATTTTGATCCTACATACGCTGCGAACTCTTTTTCGAACCGATCCACAAACACTCCGACACTGGATACAAACGTGGAGTCGATACATTCATTGAGATAGGCTTTTTCATTGCCGATAAAGCGCGGTTCATGAAGCGGTAAAAACGTTTCGGTTTGAAATGTTTTTTGTATAAAGTTTGTTACGGCTTCAAAGTCCATCACATTTTTCCGTCGAGATATTTGCCGGTCTCTTTATGACCGAAATCAGGGATCATCTCAAAAAATAATTCGACGATTTGATCTTTTGTCCATTGTTTCTCGGCTTTCATTTGATCGATTGCTTCGGTAAAACGGTTGAGTTGCGACTCATCGTAAAGGGGATCATTTTTGATGATACCGAGATTCTGAAATCGCTCCATATCGAGGGTTTCATTATCGGTAAAAAACTCTTCGAAATCTTTTTCTCCCGTTGTATCGCTACTGGTAAAGAGACATGGCCATTGACCTTGATCGGGGAGCGTTTTGGAAAGTTCTCTGGCTTCCTCTTCACTATCGCACAGATAAGGTTCATACCCCAAATTGTTGAGATATTTGATCGCAATATCGGCAAACGTGATCAGGTGAAGTGCTTCACTGAGTTTCGGGAAAAAGATATCGCGGTTTTCGCCGAAAATACACGACATAAGACACAGTTCTCCCGACTCTTGCGGGGTAACAAAATAGCGTTTGATATCGTTGGGGGCAACGATCGGCTGACGTTTTTGAATCCGTTGGTTAAACCCGTGCAAGAGTGAGCCGTCACTGAACGCGACATTCGCAAAACGAGCAGTAGAAATGGTGATGTCGCGGCTTCGACGCATCAAGAACATCTCCATAATCCGTTTACTGGCACCCATCATATTGACGGGATTGGCCGCTTTGTCGGTGGAGACGCAAAAATATTTTTTCGCACCCTTAGCGATCGATTGACGCAGTGTTTTATCGGTATTGAATATATTCACGTCAATCATCCGCATCAGAGTAAAAGGGTCTTTTTCACTTCGCACATGTTTGAGAGCAGAGAGGTTGAGGATGTAGTCGTATTGACCGTCGGCTTCGATAAAGGCATCGTATTCAACCGATCCGATATCAAGGGCAAATGTTTGAAAGTCCCCATCGATGTATCCGAAAGAACTGCGAATGTCCCGTACCAGTTCGACCATATTATTTTCACTGATGTCGACAACATGGAGTTTGAACGGATTGCGTTTGAAAATCTCTTTGGTGACGGCTTGACCGATAGATCCGGCTCCGCCAATCACCAAAAAAGTTGAAGATGAAACCATCTGTTGTAGTTTCGATTCATTCGAGGTAATGTCTTGTGTAAACAGCTGTTTGTCGCGCCCGATTAAAGATAAAACATTCAAACTATTATCCTCAAGCATCAATTTTTAGCATTTTAATCTAGACACAATAAATAGAATTGGAGTCACTTATTTATGAATCATCCTTCTAAGAATAAAGCAATTTTAATGCCAAAAAAGAAATTTGCCTTTTCGCTTTAGCCATCTGCATTAATCATCGCAGAAATTTGCTGCTGCAACGATGAAAACTGGTTATTGAGTTTACTGATAATGGAATCATACATTGCAAAACGGGCTGTCATCGTATCATAGCGTGCAGTAAGAAGGGCAGTAGACCGTTCTCTCTCCGTATTCAACGATTTTGTCTCTTTTTTAGAAGCGTCTATCAATGTGCTCATAAGACCAGTAGAATCGGTATACGAATTAAGAAGTGCATCAAGATTCCCAAATACCCCTTCCGTATACTCACCGGATGCATTTGTCGAGCCACTAAAAAATGCCTCAAGCCCAGTCGGATCTGCACTCATTTTCGCATCAAATTCACTTTGGGTAAATGTCATAACTCCGGCTTCGGTCAATCCAATCCCATATTGTGCCAATGACTGCCCATTAGAATCAACAGACGTCATCATCTTCGTCACTTCGCGCTTGATCGCCTTAATAGTGTTGTCCCCATTAAAAATACCGACTTTGCCGTTTGCTAAATCCGTCAAAGTCATATCATCAAGTTGCTTGATAAGGGTGTTGTAACTGGTAGCTAAATTTTTTATTTCATCACTAATAGCAGTCGTATTTTGAGCAATACCGATATTGGTACTTCCTCCGTCTTGAAGTAGATTGATAGTAACGCCGACAATCAGATCATCCACTGAGTTAGAAGCTCTTGTAATAGTAATTCCATTGTACTTAAATGAAGCGTCACTCGCAGTTTGAATACTCTGCGTACCCGTCGGATTAGTTGATACGTCATATGTTTTTAATTCATTGTTAAGTGTTCCGCCTACAGAATCTGAAATAGAAATATTCTGACTAGCACCCGTCTCTTTGGACGTCAAAACAAGATGATATTCATTTGCCCCCGTTTGTAAAATCGATGCCGTTACTTTTGTCCCTGCCACAGTATTGATCGACTCTTTAAGATCAAGTAAAGAGGTCGTACTGGTGTAGTTAATATCATAACTCGAACCGTCAACGGATACACTCATCGTTCCAGAACCGCTTGATACGGTTGCTGTTTCAGATAAAAACGAGCCTGATTCTAAAATGCTTTTTTTTGCCAACACCGTATTCGAAATCGAAAAACTCTGAATATCACTTCCTGAAAGAGCCGTTACACTTACGGCATCGGTATTCCCCGATACGGATCTTTTTTGATAGAGAGTATCGTCAGACAAAGTGCTGGCGTTAGCTTTGAAAGAGCTCAAAAGGCTACTCAATAAATCCAACGCACTCTTTTTTTGAGCTTGAGATGTAATTTTGTTGTCAATAGGAGTAATCATGTTGGCAGTATCATTCGCTTTTAGCTTATCAATAACATCCGCCGTCAAAACACTTGAACCGATACCGAGTGAGCTTACAGTTCCTGCCATTACAAATCCTTTTGTATATTAGTGT
>NZ_MIBU01000315.1:0-2743 GCF_001830725.1 Sulfuricurvum sp. RIFOXYD12_FULL_44_77 | reverse complement strand
TTGTTATGATGATCGCTTCGCAAGGGACGGAAGCTCTAGCGGGATATCAGATCGGATTGCGTATTGAGGCATTGGCGTTTATGCCGGGATTTGGGTTTTCGGTAGCCGCGATGGTGTTGGCAGGGCAGTACATCGGTTCGCGTCAATACGATCACGCGTATGAGTCGGGAGTCTTGAGTGCCAAGATAGCGATGATTTTTATGGGGAGTGTCGGGATAATTTTATTCACTATCCCTGAGATCTTGATCCGATTTTTTACGAATGACAGTGCGACGATAGATCAAGCGGCACTCTATTTACGTCTTGTCGGTATCGCTCAAATCCCCCTTGCATTAACGTTTGTTTTAAGCGGTGCGCTGCGAGGTGCGGGGGCAACGAAACAGAGCATGCAGATTTCGATCGGTTCATTGTGGCTTTTTAGGATTATCCCATCGTATCTTATTGTGACGTTTGGGGGAGGAGTTTTGGGAATCTATGCGGCAATGACGATTGAGACTTTTATTAAAGGGTGGTGGTTTTGGCGAGTGTATCGCCAAAAAGAGTGGCTCAGAGAGAAAATTTAGCGCTCTTGTGCGAGTAACTCTTTGTATTGTTCTTCGATTACTTTGAGACGATTGCGGTCAGGCATTTTACGTGAGGCGATATAGCCGATAATTTCCCCGCGTTCATCGAGTTTTGGGACAATGTGGACAACAACCCAGTAAAATTTGCCGTCTTTACGAAGGTTTTTAACATATCCTTCCCAAATTTTACCGCTTTCGATTATTTTCCACATCCCTTCAAATCCTGCTTTTGGCATATCAGGATGACGGAGCAGACTATGGGGCTGTCCGACTGCTTCTACCGCAGTATATCCCGTCATTTCGGTAAATTTACGATTAACGTAGGTGATGATACCTTTGGTATCGGTTTCGGAAATCAAACTTCGTCCGTCAAATAAAACTTCTTCGTTAACCGGAGTGGGGCGTTTCATCAAGTATGTCCTAAAACTTAGATTAAAATATAAGAATGTGATTATAACTTGATTATTACTAAAATAAAAGTTAAATACCATACCTTTTTGTATAATTGTTTTTATAAATCGTTATAGTTAGAGAAAATTGGTGGTACATAAATGCAAGAATCGCAAGCGGCACTCTTTATCGATCGTAACAATGCGGGGTATTCGATTGGTTTGGCTATGTTTGAGCCTTATGGATTAAAAGGGTGGCTGTGTGAGATAGAGGTAGATCCCTCTCACCCCTACAGTGCAATCGATCGAGTGCTCCATTTGCTGTTTGTGACTTCAAGCCGTAATTTGATCATCGGAGCCTCTTCTCGAGTATTTTTTGATGAAATCGCCAATAATTTTTCAATGTTTGAGTACCGTTATGATGAAAGACAATTTGAGAGTGCGGAACAAAATGCATTGTTCAAAAAAGTTTTCGGTGTTTATTCTCTTTTAAGCCCGATAGAACATCTTAGTCTTGAGAATAGACCCTTATGTGCGCAAGCATTGGCCTTGGTATCCGATCATTTGAATCACATCGGTGCACGTGAATATGCGATTCCCACTCTTTTAGAAACATCGCAGCTTATGGAACTCGGGAATAATCCCCTTGAGCAGCTCGAAATCTCGACAATCGATACAAGAGCCCCCAGTATCGCCAAACTATTTATGAGTATGTCAACCCCTATGGGGAAACGGTTAGGCCGCTTTCGGCTGTTTTTACCGATCAAAGATTCCAGAGAACTCAACATCCGCTACGATTGGATTGATGCCGTTAACCCACACGCTTCATGGTTCGCGGAGCGTTTAGGGTTAGTGGGTGACCTAGAGCTTTTGTGGTGGCGTCTTAAAAATAACCAAATGGCTGAGATTGAGAATTTTCTTCATCCTTTTTCTATTGTCATTGACATTCAGCACTATTGCCAAAAACATAATATGAGTAAGTTACTCTCTTCTAATTGCGTCCAAGAGGGATGGGAGATTGAGCTACGAAATCATTATCAAGAGAGACAATGGCTGGAGGCTCAGATCCCTTATGTGAGGAATATAATGGAGTGGATCGCTCAAATCGATGTCGCGGTTGCATCGGCCATCAGTGCTCAAAAATATGCGCTGGTTCGTCCAAACATCGTTAAATCATCGAGCGAGAATTTTTTACAAATAAGCGGTCTGCGCCATCTGCTGGTGGAAGCACAGGGAATTGCTTACGTTCCTAATGATATCGTGATGGGGGATCGCGATTATCTCGATCTCCCTTATCCCGATACGGTTATGTTGGACTCCAAAGTGCATGACGGCTCAAACATTCGCGGGGTACTTCTCTATGGAATTAACTCCAGCGGGAAGTCTTCGTTGATGAAAAGTATCGGCATTGCTGTAGCTTTGGCGCAAAGCGGCTTTTTTGTTCCGGCAAAAGCGATGAAATTTTCCCTCTTTGACGGCCTTTATACGCGGATACAATCGCGGGACAATGTGGCAAAGTCACTCTCCACTTTTGGGGTAGAGATGCTGGAACTCAATACTATTTTTAGCCGTGCAACTGCTCGATCTCTCATATTAGGTGATGAGATCAGCCACGGTACCGAAACATTGTCTGCAGTTGCTATCGTTGCGAGTACTATTATGGAATTATCCCGTAAAGGGGCACTTTTTTTAATGACGACCCATTTACATCAACTCTCTATGATTAGCGAGCTTAGCCGTTTGCGTGAAGTGGTTCATCTCCATTTGAGTGTCCGTTACGATGAAGAGAGT
>NZ_MIBU01000314.1:0-2399 GCF_001830725.1 Sulfuricurvum sp. RIFOXYD12_FULL_44_77 | reverse complement strand
GATCACTAAACCATGCCATCTCAAACCCTTTGTGTCCAAACCCCGCTTTGGACTCAGTACGAGGGGGTGAAAAATCGATCGAATATCCTGCAAATGAGAGTTTGATTACCCCAAAACTTTTCCCATAAAGCCCTATTTTCCCAAAAGGTGCCAGAAGTGCTTCGAGTTGTTCTAGTGAGGAAACACCGTAGAGTTCAATATCCAAATCAGAGGTTGTGTGTCCCGAGAAATGATCACGGACAAACCCCCCAACAAAAATTGACTTTATCCCATTGCGCTCGAGATGTTCTATGAGCCGCATCAAGGATAGAGGGATAGGTATCATTTTTTTAGAGTACCCTTTTTTTGGATCAGATTCTCAAGCGAGAAGCTGAACGTTGATCCGATCCCCAATGTACTTTTAATCCGAAGCTCAGAATCGTGAAGTTTGAGAATGTAGCTGACGATAGAGAGTCCTAGCCCCATAGAGTTATCCCAGCGGTTTTTTTGGACACGGTAAAATTTAGAGGTTATTTTATCGAGCTCGGATGGGGCGATCCCGATCCCTTTGTCTGTCACTGAGAGTTCAGTATCGCTAAGGGTTAGGGTGACATCTTCTTCGGAATATTTGAGAGCGTTATCGACGAGATTCGTGACGATAAGTTCGATCATCGTCTTATCGGCAAATACCGTTTTTGTCCCCCCTGTGAAATGGAGGATGCGAGCGGGGTATTTAGCCTGCAGTATGGAGATCGACTCTGTGCAAACGTCTGCAATATCAAAGATTGAGGGTTTGATGGAGAGATCATTATTCTCCAACTTCACCGAGAGGGCAAGGCGATCGAGCATCAGTGTGACGCGATGGGTGTTAGAGAGGATTTTATCCAAAAACTTTTCACGAATTTTCGGATCGATGTTTAGATCATCATGGAGGGTTTCGGCATAACCCATAATAGCGGCAATCGGATTTTTGAACTCATGGCTGATGGCAGAGAGGATATCGTTTTGTTGTTTATTAATAAGACGGAGCTTAGCGGTGTGTTTCCGTTTTTGTTTGTCGCGGTTATGGAGCTTTTTAACCAAATTTTTAAGCATGATGGAGATTTGCAAAAATTCGCGGAAGTACTCGGGCTTGAGAACGGCTCGGTAGTTTTTAGCGGATACTTCATCGAGGTATCGGGTGATCTGGAGGATATCATAACGGGTTTTTTTAGAGATGTTATAGGCAATAATGAGGGCAATAACGACTAACACGCTAAAGGCAATGACCAGCTGTATCCACAACGCATAAAAATGGTTCATTACCCCATCAAGACCCATTGCCAAACGGATATAAAATGTTTTGTCAGGGGCAATTATTTTGTGGGCAACGTAGATATAGTCGGTTTTGACGGTGTTAGAATAGCGGATAGCTACGCCGTAAGGCTGTGTCATGGCATGCATCACCTCAACGCGTCCGGAGTGGTTTTCCATGGACGCTTTGTCCGCATCACTTTCGGCGAGTACATCTCCGTTTTCAGCGATCACAGTGACCCTAAGAAAGGTTTTTCCGGATGCTTGCGCAACAAAACGGTCAAAATCATTCGTTGTAACGAGAAGAGGTTCTAGCAGATTGATATTTTCGATCAGCCGATTTTCACTGTCATGAATAATCATCGATTTGAGGGTGAAATAGCTGATCAAAGAGGCAATGGAAAGTGCGGCGATAAAGAGCCCTAAAACATTAAGAAAGAAAAGTTGATGGATTCTTAACACAGTGTGTAACCGACTCCCCGTACTGTTTTTATATACTCTTTGGACTTGTCAGGATCGATTTTTTCTTTGAGCCGATTGATAGCAACGTTGACGGTACGGTCTTGGTAGACATCATCGCTCCCCCAAACATGTTCAAGGAGGTAATCACGCTCCAAAACGACATTTTCGTTGACAATGAGGGCATGAAGAAGATCAAATTCAAGTTTAGTCAAATCGACAGGAGTCCCTTCAATAAACACGGTACGTGCTGCGAGGTTCAGAGCGATATCGCGGTGGGTGATATTCCCCTCAGAAGAGAGTTTTTTCGTACGGCGCAATACCGCTTTAACCCGTAAAATTAACTCTTTCATGCTAAAAGGCTTGGTGATATAATCATCGCCTCCGCGCTCAAACCCTTGCTCGATCTCTTCGTCTTTATGTTTCGCGCTTACAAAAATAACAGGGGTTTGGATACCGCGTTTACGGAGTGACTCGACAAACTCAGATCCCTCCGCACCCGGGAGATTGCGATCCATTAAAATCAGATCGACTTTCTCCTCTTCAAGCGCATCAACGACGTGTTTGGTATTAAGAAAGCCGATAGTCTCAAATCCCTCTTTCCCTAAATGGTACTCCATGAGTTCCAAGATATCTTGTTCATCTTCGACAATCAGTATCAACGTATT
>NZ_MIBU01000313.1:0-13203 GCF_001830725.1 Sulfuricurvum sp. RIFOXYD12_FULL_44_77 | reverse complement strand
CATCCATAAGACAAAGGATCAACTATGGACGGACGCGAACGTAAAAATATTATCTCAGGCAAACGGGTGAGCATCGTCCTCAAAGAGGATCAAAGGACGGGGAGATTAACCGAGGGGGTCGTTCGTGACATCCTCACCAAATCACCGAACCATCCTCACGGGATCAAAGTGAGATTGATGAGCGGGGAAGTGGGACGGGTTAAAGAGGTGTTTTAAATCTAACCCAGTAATTTTTCAATAGCTACCACTTTCCCCTTACTATTCCTCTTCACATACTCCACAATCATCCCATGAAACCGCGCAAACGCTGCGGGAAGCTGAACAGTGTCGAAATAGCCTCTCACCCCCACTTCACACCACTCCTGTAATTCATCATAACTCTCGAACTCATATCCGAACGCGTTTAACAGCCGTGCCGTGTAGCTGTCCACGACCATCGCGGGACGGGCGCAGGCGTAACATAGGATGCTGTCTGCCGTTTCAGGGCCGATCCCTTTTTGCGATAACAGCCAGTCGCGATCTACGGAGAGAGAAAAGGTTTCAAAATCGCTGAAATCATCAATGATCGCTTGGGAGAGGCGGATAAGGCTTTGGGCTTTGGCTTTGAACAAACCGCTGGGTCGGATCAGCTCCATTAACTCCTCGACATCGCAATGGGCTAAGACGTGAAGGGAGAGAAACTCTTTGATACGGAGGTTATCGAGGGAGATTTGAACACGTGACCATTGGGTGTTTTGGGTGAGGATGGCACCGACTACCACTTCAAAAGTACCATAGGCAGGCCACCACAGCGGCGGAGACTCCTCTAAGAGTTTAAGGCTCTCTAATGCACTGAAAAGTTCGAAAGAATCGGTTAACTGCATAAAAGCTCCTTTGTCGGATGGCTATTCCTCACACCACGCATCGGTGCGGAATACTCTTCCATCATCAAATATTTTGAGTTTGAATGCTTCGGTGCATTTCCCCTCATCGAATGTCATTATAGCGATTTGGAGGATTTTTCGGCATTTTTCAGGCACTTCAAACCGTCCCGATACTCCCGTGATAAACCGCTCTAACGGAACTTTCGAATCCATCCCGATGACGTTATCGCGACAACCTGAGAGACCGATATCGGTGAGATACGCCGTCCCTTTGGCAATCTGAAAATCATCGCTCCCCACGTGGGTGTGGGTTCCGATAATACCGCTCACCTCTCCCTGAAGAAGCATCATCATAGCGCGCTTCTCGCTGGAGGCTTCGGCGTGAAAATCGAGGAAGATATGATGTACCCCGTCATTTTTGAGGTGTGCGACGGTGTCACGGGCGCATCGAAACGCATTATCAACGTACGGCATTCCGTAATGCCCCATAATATTGAGGACAGCAAGTTTTTCCCCTGCAACGTCGAAAATCTTGCACCCTGTCCCTTTGACCCCTTCAGGGTAGTTATGAGGACGCAGGAGAGGCATAGACTCCAATAACGGTTCGATCTCTTTTTTATCCCACGTGTGGTTCCCGCCGCTCATCACGTCGATCCCCAGAGCAAACAGCTCTTGAGCATTTTTGAGTGTCACCCCAAAGCCGTGCGAAGCGTTTTCATAGTTGGCGATGACGAAATCGATTTCGTGTTCACGTCTGAGCTTTGTGAGGTGCTCTTTGATCATCGTCCGTCCCGGACGGCCGACGATATCTCCGATAAACGCTATTTTCACTCTTTCTCCTCTTTAAGATCCTCTCTAAGCTCTGCGCTTCTTTGACGAAAGTTCTCACTGTCTCCGTAATCAAAAAATTTTTTGTAATTGTTGTGCATAAATTTGACCCGCGATGCATGGCGTATCGGGCACCAGTATTGTTCGGTACGACCGGCAATCTCGCTAATGTAACCCATCAATCCGTTGAAATAACTGCAATAGAGGCAGTTGAGTTTTTCGATGCTGTTGAGATAGCCAAGCCTATGACGATCGATGATGATGTAATCGCTTCGTTTGACTTTGGTGATCTTATAGATCGGAAAACAGATCCACTGATAGACACTTACAAATGCGTCAAGAACCATGGCAGGGATGATAACCGACCAAATCACCGGAGCACTCAGAAAATGCAAAATCGGTGTCGTCACCAAATAGCGGTATAACCCTTGGTGCTCACGCCGATAAGAGGCGAGAAGCTCTTCGCGTTTTTTCGTTATTTCGCAGGTAAATTTCTCATACTCTTGGTGCAGTTGCTCTTCCAGCTCCGATTCGAGTGCTTTAATCTTTGCGACGAGTTCGTCGATCTTTTGATGTTCCATCCCGAACCTTTGCATTATGTTGTGTAACTATACTACAATTGCGTATGCAATCACTTAAATATTTGACCCACTACAGCCAAGAGATACGGACACAGGTAAAAAAACTGATCGATACGAATACCCTTGGCGAACGCCTTTTACTCAAATATCCCGACACCCATACGGTTACTACCGATAAAAGCCTTTATGATTACGTTATGGCCATCAAAAACACCCATTTTCGCAGTTCTGGCGTCATTTCCAAAGTTCTTTATGACACCAAAATCCGTGATCTCAGCTCCGCACTCGGAACCCACACCTTCGTCTCACGGGTGCAGGGGGGGAAGCTCAAAGCAAAAAATGAGATTCGAATCTCCCATCTGTTTAAAAAAAACCCCGAACCGTTTTTGCGGATGATCGTTACCCATGAACTCGCCCATCTCAAAGAGAAAGAGCATAACAAAGCCTTCTATAAACTTTGCACCCATATCGAACCCGAGTATCATCAGCTCGAATTCGAAGTACGTCTTTACCTCACGTATCTCGATACATTTGGAGAACTTTATACGAGTACCAGCTCCACCAAAACTTCATAGTGGGTCGTGTGGGGAAACATATCAAAAAGCTGGACGCGTCGAACACTGTAACCGCTGAGGCTCTCAAGGTCTTTGGCTAAACTCGTCGCATTGCAGCTCGAATAAAGAATCCGATCCGCATTGACACGGATCAGCCATTTGCACAATTGCTCTCCCAAGCCACGGCGCGGAGGGTTCACAATAATCACATCAGGTTTCTCACCCGAACTTGCTCCGAAACTCGCCGCGTCGAGCGATTCAAAGCGGACGTTTTTAAGCTCCAACAGCGCGGCAGAATCACGGGCGCACTCTATCGCTTCAGGCTCGATCTCGATACCGACGATACTCCGATCGCTCACGGCACAATGGAGTGCAAATCCCCCTACTCCGCAAAAAAGATCCCATAAAATCTTCGGTTTGCTCTCATCCGCCCACTCGCTCGCGGTACGGTAGAGTTTTTCAGCCACTTCGGGGTTGGTTTGGAAAAAGCTTTTGGGGCGAATATAGAGGGGGATACCGTTAAATCGCTCTTCGAGGCGGCGCTGTTCGGTTAAGAAAATCTCTTCTTCCCCTTCTAAAATTGCCATATGAATCGGCTGTATATTGGCGGTGATCACTTTAAGATCGGGGGCGCGTTTTATCAAATCGTCCAAACCGTTCTCCAACCGTCCGATGATTCCGTGCGATTTGAGGACAAAACGGAGCATCATTGAACCGTTGGATTTGCTTTTGGTGAGGAGGACGTATTTCAGCTCCCCTTTTCGCAATCGTATGTCATACCCTTTTATCCCTAGCTCTCGAAGCCACTCTTGGACCGTATGCAATGTTTTCTGCATACTGATATCGTACAGAGGGCACTCGATGAGACTCACCTCTTCGGAGAGCCCCAGCACTATCCCCTCCAATGTCGGGGTTGCTACCATCTTCGCTTTATTTCGAAACCCTTTGAGCGGTGATGTTGCAGGCTTGAGCCAATCTTCGGGCGTATAGGGGTTTAAAAGGGCATGGAGATGCTCCCCTTTTAATTTCAGTTGTTCGGCGTAGTGATAATCGATCCAGCTGCATGAGTGGCATTGGTGGGTATCGTAATAGCTGCAAAAACTCAAATTATATACCGCTCATATTGGCATCAAATGAGCTTTGGGGAATCGCATACAAACGGCGCTCAAGGCGACCGATATGATCTAAAACTTCATCCGATGCAGCTTGTAGTTTCAGAAAATGATCTTTTGCAATCTCTTTTTCCTTGTCACTTACCTTTTTTTTAGTATTGAAGATTTTTGAAAACAACGTTCTCCCATTATCCGAAAAATAAATTTTAAAAATCTGCATATACTCATCATGGAGGGTAAAATGGGCTTTTTCAATATCGGTTAAACACCCCATATTTCCGAGGGCATTGAGTTTTTGCCCTTCGCTGTAAAACCACTCCCCAAATACACAATCGGTACAGTTGAGGGGGATTGCACTCTCATCGATAGCCATCCCTTCAATCAACAATTTAGCACGCTGTACCCATTTGACATGCGCTTTTTTAGCTTCACCCAACGACTGCAATGTTAGAGTTTTATCCATTTTTGCCTACCTATGGTTTAGTATTATAATTATACCTGTCGAAATTATAAAAAATAGTGAATAATGAAGTTTTACATAAATCAACAACTCTAATCACTTTTCTTTTAGGTTTCTGAGATAGTGCAAGACGGTACCGATCAGATCATCATCGTCTTTACTTTTGCTCTGCAGTGTCTCTTTTACGCCGCTTTGGTACTCTATAGTGATATTTTGGTTATAGTTGCTCACCATTTTGATCTTCTTCTCGATACAGAGGAGCTTGATCACCATAATCTCAAAAAACTGCTTGGTCGGCGTATCCGGCTTACCGAAACGATCCCCTACCTCTTCTTCGATCTCGTAAATCTCACTCGGAGATTCACATTGGCTGAGGCGACGATAGAGTTCAAGGCGGAGGCGATCTTCGGTGACGATTTCATCGCTGATAAAGGCACTGACGGTGAGTTTGATATCCACTTTCGCCCGTACCGCCGTTGTTTGGTTGGTGAGGATTTTGATGGCATCTTCCAACATACGCAAATAAAGGGCATAACCGATATTTTTGATATGGCCGCTTTGGGCATCTCCAACGAGATTCCCCCCTCCTCGGATTTCGAGATCATGGTAGGCGAGCATTGAGCCGCTTCCCAAAAATGAGTTGGATTCGAGCGCTACAAGGCGCTTTTTCGCCTCTTCGGTGAGGTGGTCTTTATCATCGACGATAAAATAGGCATACCCCTCGGTATGCCCCCGTCCGACCCGTCCGCGCAGCTGATGCAGATCGGCCATTCCGAAACGATCGGCTCCGTCGATGATCATCGTGTTGACCGTCGGCATATGGATCCCCGATTCGATGATTGAGGTGGCGAGAAGGACATCGTACTGACGATCGGCAAACTTGGCAAGCTCCTCCTCGGTTTGGGTGGCGCTGATTTGGGAGTGGAGAATGAGAATACGCAGATCAGGGAGGATCGCTTTGAGCTCGCCTGATTTTATAATCATCGAATCGATCGAGTTATGGACATAAAATACCTGACCGCCGCGTCGAAGCTCGCGTAGTATCACCTCTTTGATCAGTTTCTCATCGTAGTTTTTGACAAACGTCCGTACCCCTAAGCGCTCGCTCGGCGGTGTGAGGAGTTCGGACATCGTTTTAATCGAGCTGAGGGCTTGGTTGAGACTTCGGGGAATCGGCGTCGCACTCATACTGAGAAGGTGGACGTTTTCATAGAGCGATTTGAGTTTCTCTTTTTGTTTCACCCCGAATTTGTGCTCTTCATCGATGATAACAATCCCGAGCTTCGCGCAGCTCACCCCAAAGAGGGCATGAGTTCCGACGACACAATCGAGCTCCCCCGCTTCTAACGCTCTCAAGGTTGCCGTTTTCTCTTTAGCGCTCACAAAACGGTCTAACTTGGCGACTCGAAGACCAAACGGTGCAAGGCGTGCTTTGAGCGATTGAAAATGCTGGGAACTCAGAAGTGTCGTCGGAACAACTAGGAGCGATTGATATCCCCCTTTGGCTGCGGCAAAAATAGCGTTCATTGCCACTTCGGTTTTTCCGAAACCGACATCTCCGCTGAGGAGGCGATCCATAATCTGCCCCGAAGAGAGGTCGCGCACTATTGAACTAATCGCACTCGCTTGATCGGGGGTGTAATCAAAACCTGCGGCGGCTTGAAAACGGCGTAATTCCCCCCCGTCGACGTTGATAACCGAAGCTTTGATAAGGGCTCGACTTGCCGCGATTCCGACAATCTCGGAAGCGATCTCGAACAGCCGTGCTTTAACCGATTCTTTGAGCTTGCCGAAGCTCCCTTTGCCTAAACGGTCTAAGACAGGAAGCGAGCCTGAGGCGATATAGCGATCGATCGAGTCGAGGTTTTCGACGGGGAGGAGAAGCTTGTCATCCCCCATGTATTTGATGACGACAAGGTCTTTGATCCCACCGAGTATCTCCGCCTGCTCGATCCCAACAAAAATCCCCACTCCGTACTCTTCGTGTACGACGTAATCCCCCACTTTCAAATCATCGAGGAGGATGGAAGTACGACGGCGACGACGCTTTTTCTCATGGCGGTTGAGGGAGAAGATCACTTCATCGGGGCCGATTAGATTGAGGACGATCCCTGACGTTTTGAGCGTTATCCCCTTAAGCTCAAATATCCCAGAGGCTTTGAGCTGCGTATCACTGGCGGCGATAAGGGTGAATTTTTTGTTTTTATGGACGCTTCGGAGAGTTTCGAAATTCCCTCCCCCTAATGGCGTGTACTTTTCGGATTCGGGAAGGATATCTACCTCAAGCCGTTCACGTGGTAATACAGGTTGATTAAGACCGTAGGCTTCATCGAGAACACTTTTCATCTCTCGGATACGGAGACGTTTTTTTCCTTCGCACAGATCCACTCCATGCTCGCCCAATACCCATAATCCCAAAGAGGCGATGTCTTTGACAAAACTATCGCTTTGGGCGGATGCAATCGCTTTTTCGAAATGTTTGTACTGATCCGCGTCAAGGGAGAAAAAGGCGCTCGTCACATCAATGGAAGCCAGTTCCTCTTTGTCGGTACGCTGGGTTTCGACATCGAATGCTTTGATCTCTTCCACCTCATCGTCAAAGAGGCTGATACGGTACGGGTTACTTTGATTCGGGACGTAAATATCGAGAATATCCCCGCGATGGGAGACTTCCCCCTCCATCTCAACCATATCGACGAAGGTATATCCCCAATGGAGCAGCTTCTCTTTAAAACTCCCCAGATCGATTCGGGAAGCGAACTCAATCGTCTCGCTTTGAAGTAATGAAGAATTAGGAAGAGGGAAAAGGAGCGTTTTTACGGGTGAAATAATCAACGGTTTTTTGGACGCCGTGTAATAGGTACGCAGTGCGGCAAAAAGGGCAAAAAGTTCTTCACTAAACGGGCGTAAATCGTCCATATAGGTCGCACGAAAATCGGGTAATACGATGTGGGGAATTTCTAAAAATGTCGAAACATCGCTCAGTTCCGATGCCTCTTTCGCATCCTCGCAGAGGAGGATTTCAGGAAGGTTTTTCGGGTTGTTTTTTACGTATTCATACCATCGTGCTTGTGACATTCATCCTCTTTAAAAACGTCTCGGCTACGCTGAACGAACCGAAAACCAAATATTCTTTATTTTTTTTAATATCTTCAAATGATCGATAAGGGATATTCAACTCACGCAATACCGATTCGAGAAGAATCCGCTCTACAATCCGCCCTTCCTCTACCTCAATAATCTCAACCGAATCAATAATAGGCTTTAAAAGGGTCAATATTTCTCGGTAATCCTTATCGCCGTAGGTGTTATAGATGAGGGTCACTCTTTTTCCCGTAAAGCTTTGAACGATCGATTCTGCCGCCAGTGCGTTATGCCCTACATCCAAAACTATATTAGGGGCTATTTGACTCAGACGTCCAAACAATGCACTCTGATCAAACAGCTCCTCGGTCACTTTATAACCTAAAAGCTCATAAGCCATCATGGCCAACATCAGATTATCGCATAAATAGCCGCTTAGCGCGTTTTTCGTGGCAAGATGCAATGCTATTGTCTCTATTTCAGGAGTAACGCGTTCTGAAAAAGTATAGAGGCTACACCCTTTTTCACCCGCGATGGTACGTGCGATAGACTCTACTTCAGAGTGTTTTTGTTTTCCCAAAAGAGTAACTCGCTGCATACTTCGCAGTTTCGTCGTTGCGATGGAATCGATACTATTCCCTAAAAACGCCGCATGATCAAAATCGATAGGGGTAAAGATACTCAGAACCTTATCAAAAACGGCGGTCGCATCAAACTCGCCACCCAGACCTGCTTCACATACGACGTATTCACACCCCTCATACGTGACCATAGCAAGGAGTGTCGTGTACTCAAAATAGCTTAACGCTTCGGAAGCCGCATCCGGTAACAGGGAGAGAAGTTTTTTATGTGCCGATTCCAACGCTTCATCGTTTATCTCGGAACCGTTCAGCCAAATACGCTCGTTAAAGCGAATGATATGGGGCGACGTGTAATGTCCGACTTTTTTCCCTGCACGGCTCAGCGCGCTGGCTAAGAAACGCCCTGTAGAGCCTTTGCCGTTTGTGCCGACAAGATGGATTATCTTAGGGCTAGGGAGGAGATGCTTAAGCGCTTGATACGCTTTGGGAAATCGCTCATAATCGATAACATCGTAAAAAAGGGGTTTACGGGATAAAAAATCACTCAGTTTCATGCAGGCTCGACGCGATTTCGCCCTTTTCGTTTAGCATCATAAAGGTGTTCATCCGCCCCCTTCACCACCCCTTTTAAGGAAGAATAGTCACTACGCTCGGCTACACCAATACTGACACTCACCGCAATGCGCTGCCCTTGATACATAAAATGGGCTTGCTCAACGTGAGCGCGTACTTTTTCACAAAATATTTTAGCCCCTGCGAGATCAGTGTCTCCCAAAATTGCCAAAAATTCCTCTCCCCCGAAACGTCCTACAATATCACTGGTTCGCGCCTCGTCTTTGAGAATTTTGGCAAATGCGATAAGCACCGCATCCCCTGCTTCATGCCCATAGGTATCATTCACCGCTTTAAAATGGTCCAAATCAAGCATCGCAATACAAAAGGAGTGCCCATGCCGCTCAAATTCGGCCTCTTTTAGGCTCATATACTCTTCGATTGCCCGTTTGTTAAAGAGTTTGGTTAAAAAATCTTCCCGCGAAGCTTGTGTCGCCTGAGCCAGCTCCGCTTCCAATGCAGCAATCTTTTTCCCCATTTTGGTCACTTTTTCATTGTGAACCTTTAAATCTTTGCTCAATACTTCGACTTTTTCTTCCAGTGTGCTGGCAATGGTGTAAAGCCGTTTGTGTGCTGTTTTAAAATCGGTAGGCTTATTGCTTTCCAACGCTTCCAAATCACGCTTAACCTCTCGAATCTCACTGCTTGAACTTTCACTTCGCTCAATCAAATCAATGAGCTGTGCAGAGAGTTTTTCGAGAAGTTTATCGAGGGCATTTACCATCTCTTCAACACTCCGCTTGTCCAAAGCTATCCGCATAGCGATTGCTGTTTTGAGCTCTTTTTCACACTCATCGGTAGCGATATACGCCGGATTGTCATTCAGCTTTTGGGAAAGTTCAATTGTCGCATTGTCCATTGTAGGTGCAATAGAGGGAACCAATGAGGAGATGAGTAAGCGGATTGTTTTATTATAGTCCACACCCTCTTCTACACTCTTATGCAGACTAAGATTCTCAATGGTACTTCGTAAATTAGCCGAATCAACCGAGCCGAAATGGGCTAACTTCATTAAAAAGGAGTCATCATACACACTCAGAAAATTACTCCATGCCTGTTTCAGTAATTCTATCTGAGTCGATCCCCCTTGAGACTCCAAAATAGTAATGGTTTTCTTCGCCAGTGCCGATGCATCAGGGTTGTGCAACACATCAATGCTTTGTGCCATTTTTTTAGCCAAAGCGCTCAAAAGTTCCACCAATATCGTCGCTTCGTTCGGGTTCATGCGGCTGAGCTTAGAGATTAAAAAGCGGATAAGCTCCGCCGTCGTTTTAACACGGTATTGTTTTATCTCTTCCGCCGTCTTTTTATCAAAAAGGGAGTTGTAGCGATCAATTCCGCTGCAATCTTCAACCGCAAAGCCCGCTTTTTTTGCTTCAGCACAAAACGTTTCGGTATAGACATCAGGGGTCCATACTTTCCCCTCAGCTTTAAGTCTCTCAACGGTATTGCGAACGATCTGATTAATGGTCATAGATTACCCTTTATTTCGAGTAAGCATCAGGTGCTTCAGCTTGCGTCAGATTCGAATCAGCACCTTGTGCCGCAACTTGTGCCACAAAAGCATCGATCGCTTTTTGCGCCCCTTGGCGTATCGCTTCAAAGCGAGCCTGATCGGAAATAATCGCATTGGGCTCGATCTCAAAATCATACATCCCACGGGTCGAATACGAAGATATTTTACCGTCTGTCGTACGGCTAATACGCATACTCACTGCAGCTCGGTAGGTAATAACATACCCGTTGGTATCGTATCGCAATGGACGAAAAGAGACTCCACCGATCGAAATTTTCAAATGGGTTTGCGCACTATTTTTAGGAACCAATGAAGTACGAAATTTCGTAATAACCGCCGTATCGACGGCATCTTTGATAATAACCGTATTTTGAGGATCTTCCATCCTCACCACGACTTCGGTACTGACGCTCTCGCCGACAACACGCTTAGCGTAATAGCTTGAGGGCTGATAGCCGCATCCGCTAAGGAGGATCAATGCGCTCAGTATCCAAAATTTCATGGTGTTACCCTTTTATCACGAGGTTGACGAGTTTGCCGGGAACTACAATCGCTTTTACGATCTCTTTTCCCTCTAGCCATTTCTCTACGGAAGCTTTTGCCGTCTCGATAATTGCCTCTTGAGATTCATTCACTCCCACTTCGATCGTTGAGCGGTTTTTTCCGTTGATCGAAACTCCCAAAGCTACGCTATCGACTTCAAACACCTCTTCGCACACCACTTGAACACCAAAATTTTTACCACCGAAAAATTCGGTTGAGAGTTCCCAGCAAATATGGGGGACGATCGGCTCCATCACGGAGGTGAGTATCCAGTACCCTTCCGTCCATACATCGCGGTTGGTTTGTTCGTTCAACGCATTCATCGCTTCCATAACGCCGGCAATCATCGTGTTAAACGTATGACGCTCAGTATAAACCTCTTGGGCACGTTTAAGGGCTTCGTACACTTTTTTACGAGCACCTTTCTCTTCTTTAGAGAGGGTAGTATGATCAATTATCGGTAAGCGGTCGGTCACATTGACATATTGACTGCGGTCGGCAAACCGTTTGAGAAAACGATAGGCCCCCTCTACCGCACTGTCATTCCATTCCAACTCTTGGGTCGGAGGTGCGGCGAAAAGGATAAAAAGACGCGCCGTATCGGCACCGTATTTTTCCACCAAAGCACCCGGATCAACAGTATTTCCTTTGGACTTCGACATCTTCGCACCGTCTTTAAGTACCATCCCCTGCGTTAAAAGATGCTCAAACGGCTCATCGCTGTTAACGTGTCCCAAATCACGGAGCATTTTGGTAAAAAATCTCGCATACAATAGATGTAAGATCGCGTGCTCGATTCCGCCGATATAGTGATCAACCCCCATCCAATAATCGAGGGCTTGTTTGTCAAATACCTCTTTATGATCATTCGGTACCGTGTAGCGCAGGAAATACCATGACGATTGGATAAAAGTATCCATCGTATCGGTTTCGCGGATGGCAGGTTTGCCGCATTTCGGACACGTACAATATTTCCATGTCGCATGATGTTCGAGCGGATTTCCCTCACCGTTGATGACGACATCCTCAGGAAGTGCTACCGGAAGATTGGCTTTATCTTCAGGGACGATTCCGCACGTGTCACAGTGGATCAACGGGATCGGAGCACCCCAATAACGCTGGCGGCTAATTCCCCAATCTTTGAGACGAAAATTAACCACTTTTTTACCGAGCTTTTCGGCTTCAAAATGATCCATAATCGACGCTTTCGCACTAACATTATCAAGACCGCTAAACTCTGCACTATCACGGAGAATTCCCGTTTCGGTATAAGCGCATCCACTCGGTAGATCACCCTCAGATGGGAAAATAACCGCTTTGATCGGGAGATTGTATTTGGTTGCGAACTCGAAGTCACGATCATCGTGTGCCGGAACCGCCATAACCGCACCGGAGCCGTAATCGGTGAGAACGAAATTCGCCACCCAAACCGGCACTTTCGTACCCGTTAGCGGATGAAGTACGTTTATCCCCAGAGATACACCCTCTTTCGGACTTGTAGCACGCTCCCGTGCACTCACCCGCTGCATCGCTTTGATCGCATTAACGGTATCCGCGTCGAGCAATCCGAAGGAGATCATATGACGAACAATTTCATGTTCCGGTGCAAGAGCGGCGTAACTCACCCCGTAAATCGTATCGGGACGGGTCGTAAAGACATCGAAACTTTGATAGACGGCACCGAGACGCGCTTCGCTCTCATCATCGAGTTTAAATGCAAATTCAAGCCCGTACGATTTTCCGATCCAGTTCTCCTGCATCGTTAAAACCTGCTTCGGCCATTTCCCCTCGAGGGTTTTAAGCGATTCGAGAAGCTCTTCAGCATAATCACTGATTTTGAGATAATACTGATACATCTCTTTTTGGACGATTTCCGTTCCGCATCTCCAGCATCCGCCATCAACCACCTGCTCGTTGGCTAAAACAGTCAAATCGTGCGGACACCAGTTGAGGAACCCCTGCTTACGGTACAACAACCCCTTGTTGAACATATCGATAATAAATCCCTGTTCGAATGCCGTATATTCAGGGTTCGAGGTTGCAAACTCACGATCTTCCGAAAAGGAAAGTCCAAGCCCTGCCAACTCGCCGCGCATCGTCGCGATATTCTCATAGGTCCATTTTTTCGGATGAACCCCGTGTTTGATCGCCGCATTTTCTGCCGGCATACCGAAACTGTCCCATCCGATCGGGTGAAGGACATTAAATCCCTGCTGACGATAATAACGGGCAAAAGCATCACCGATCGTATAATTACGAACGTGTCCCATGTGGATCCGCCCCGAGGGGTAAGGGAACATACTTAAAACATATTTTTTAGGTTTGGAAAAATCAGTTGAGGGCTCATACGCTTTGGTTGCACTCCAAGTTTTCTGCCACTTGGCCTCAATCGATGCTGGGGTATAATTCAAAAAAAACTCCTATATTTATTCGTAATTCTCTTTAGCTTTAGCACTCTCAATGAATACC
>NZ_MIBU01000312.1:2533-5586 GCF_001830725.1 Sulfuricurvum sp. RIFOXYD12_FULL_44_77 | reverse complement strand
CAACTTAACATTGGTGATGAAGTGATCGCGATCGAGTGTCGTCCACTTTCAAAAAGCAAATCGTTCCGTCTTAAAACTCTGGTTAAAGGAGTGAATGCATGATTCAAAGTTTTACTCGTCTAGCAGTAGCCGATAACACAGGGGCTAAAGAGATCATGTGTATCAAGGTTCTTGGCGGTTCAAAACGTCGTTATGCAACAGTAGGTGATGTTATCATCGCTTCTGTTAAAAAAGCGGCTCCAACCGGTAAAGTAAAAAAAGGTCAAGTTGTTACTGCAGTTGTTGTACGTACGAAAAAAGAGGTTCACCGTGAAAACGGTTCACTCATCCGTTTCGACGAAAACGCAGCTGTAATCCTTGATAAAAAACGTGAGCCGATCGGTACACGTATTTTCGGACCTGTAAGCCGTGAAGTTCGTTACGCAGGTTTCATGAAAATCGTATCACTTGCTCCAGAGGTTGTATGATGGCAAAATTTAATTTCAAAAAAGGCGACATTGTTGAAGTGATCGCCGGTGATGACAAAGGTACTAAAGCAGAATTGCTTCAAGTTATGCCTAAGAAAAACAAAGTAATCGTTAAGGGTGTTCGCGTTGCTAAAAAAGCGATCAAACCTAGCGAGCAAAATCCACAAGGCGGATTCTTGAATAAAGAAATGCCTGTTGATGCATCAAATGTCCGTAAAGTTGAGGCGTAATCATGGCACGACTAAAAGATAAATACTTGGCGCTCAAACCTGAGCTCCAAACCGCTCTTGGAATTGCAAACGTAATGCAAGTTCCAGCTCTAGAAAAAGTGATCATCTCTGTCGGTTGTGGTTTTGCCATGAAAGACAATAAATTGATCCAAAGTATCCAAGATACAATCAGCAACATCGCTGGTCAACGTGCATCTGTTGTTGTTGCTCGTAAATCGGTTGCAGGTTTTAAAGTACGTGAAGGGATGCCGGTCGGTGTTAAAGTTACACTACGCGGTGCTCAAATGTACGATTTCATGGATAAATTGATCTCTGTATCTCTTCCACGTGTTAAAGACTTCCGTGGTATTCCACGTAACGGTTTTGACGGTCGCGGAAATTACAACTTCGGTTTGACCGAGCAGTTGATTTTCCCGGAAGTTGATTACGATTCAATTATGCAAATCCACGGGATGAACATCACCGTGGTAACAAGCGCTACAGCCGATAAAGATGCATTCAAACTTCTTGAAATGATCGGTATGCCGTTTGCTAAAGGGAGAGAATAATGGCTAAAAAGTCAATGATCGCTAAGCAACAACGAACTCCA
Organism: Sulfuricurvum sp. RIFOXYD12_FULL_44_77; assembly: GCF_001830725.1. NCBI lineage: Bacteria > Pseudomonadati > Campylobacterota > Epsilonproteobacteria > Campylobacterales > Sulfurimonadaceae > Sulfuricurvum > Sulfuricurvum sp. RIFOXYD12_FULL_44_77. The sequence goes on along the minus strand of NZ_MIBU01000312.1, from coordinate 4,300 downwards.
AAGTTTGCTGTTCGCGCGTATACTCGTTGTCAGATCTGTGGTCGTCCACACTCTGTCATCAGTGATTTTGGAATTTGTCGCGTTTGCTTCCGTAAAATGGCAAACGAAGGGTTAATCCCAGGCGTTAGAAAGTCAAGCTGGTAATTCCGGCTCGATACTACTTACGACTAAGATAAGGAAATATAAATGATTAATGATTTGATCGCGGATTCGTTGACTCGTATCCGTAATGCGGCTATGCGTCGTTTAGATTCTACAACATTGGTTCACTCTAAAGTTGTAGAAGCTGTAGTTGCCATTTTGGTGGACAAAGGCTACATCGAGAGCTTTAACGTTGTTGAAGACGGCGTTAAAAAAACCATCAACGTAGTGTTGAAATACGACGAAAAAGGTCGTACGGTTATCAATGAAGTAAAACGTGTCTCTAAACCGGGACGTCGTGTTTACAAAGGTAAAGATGAACTTAAACGTTTCAAAAACGGTTACGGTACCATCATTGTCAGCAGTTCAAAAGGGGTTCTTCCTAACGATAAAGCATTCGAGCTTGGCGTAGGCGGAGAAGTCCTTTGTACAATTTGGTAAGGAGATAAGATGTCACGTATTGGAAAACTTCCTATTTCTATCCCAGCTGATGTAAAAGCTACACTTGATGGAACGGTATTGACGTTCGCGAAAGGTGCAACAACTCAAACCTTGGATACTCTCGGTAACTGTGGTGTAGTACTTGAAGATAACACTTTAACGTTTAGTACAAACTCTGATCAACGTGCTGATCGCGCATTCTGGGGCACATACCGTGCACTAGCGGCAAACATCATCACAGGTTTGACAACAGGTTTTGAGAAAAAACTGGAAATCAACGGAGTTGGTTATCGTGCTGCGGTACAAGGTAACGTATTGAATCTTCAACTCGGTTTCAGCCATGATATCAACTTTGATATCCCTGCCGGTGTTGATATTTCAGTCGAGAAAAACGTTATCACCATCAAAGGTGTCGATAAACAACAAATTGGACAAATTGCAGCTGTAATCCGTTCATTCCGTCCACCTGAGCCGTACAAAGGTAAAGGTGTTAAATACTCTGATGAGACTATCCTGCGTAAAGCCGGTAAGACATCTAAGAAATAAGGAGCGATGATATGACAGGTAAAACACTTAAAAATAAATCGGCAAAACGCCTTCAGCGTAAACGCCGTATTCGCTCTAAAATTTCAGGATGCGCGTCATTGCCTCGTGTCTCTATCTTCCGTTCAAACCGTTACATCAGCGCGCAAGCGATTAATGATGAATCGGCAGTAACGTTAGCAGCAGTACACTCAAAAACTTTGGGTCTTAAAGCAAACAAAGCAGACGCTGAAAAAGCGGCAGCCGTATTTGCAAAAACCCTCAAAGATGCCGGTATCAATGAAGTTACGTTCGATCGTAACGGATTTTTGTATCACGGTGTCGTAAAAGCGTTTGCCGAAGCACTTCGTGCAAATGAAATCAAGTTTTAAGGCACGATGATGAATCCAATTAACAGAGAAGAATTTTCAGAAGCGATTGTAAACATCGGTCGTGTAACTAAAGTTGTAAAGGGTGGTAGACGTTTTCGTTTTACCGCTCTCGTAGTTGTAGGAAATAAAAAAGGAACCGTAGGTTACGGAGTCGGAAAAGCGAAAGAAGTTCCAGACGCTATCCGTAAAGCGGTTGACGAAGCGTTCAAAAACTTGACAGAAGTGAAGATCAAAGGTACCACCATTGCTCATGACATCGAAGTTAAATACA
>NZ_MIBU01000312.1:0-2517 GCF_001830725.1 Sulfuricurvum sp. RIFOXYD12_FULL_44_77 | reverse complement strand
AAGACATCTTGACGAAGTCTTTGGGTTCTAACAATCCAAACACCGTGGTACGTGCAACAATCGATGCACTATCACGTATCAAAGGATAAGTTATGGCATTAGAAAACCTTACACCTGCTGAGGGTTCAACCCACAGCACAAAACGTCTTGGCCGTGGCCAAGGAAGTGGCCAAGGTAAAACAGCCGGTAAAGGTCACAAAGGTCAAAAAGCACGTAAAGGTTACAATGAAAAGCGTAACTTTGAGGGTGGACAACAACCACTTGCGCGCCGTTTGCCAAAAATCGGTTTTACATCACGTGTTGTTAAACCAACAATTATTAATGTTGAAAAAACAAAGGTAATTGCTGAACTTGCAGAGATCACAATGGAGAGTATCCGTAGTGTGCACCGTTTGAATAAATCGGTCACTAAGGTAAAACTCGTTGGTGCAAGTGCAAAAGATTTAGCATCTAAAATCAAAGACGAAAACGTTACAACAACTGGTAACTAATGAACCAACAACTTGTAAACAAGATCTTAATTACGATCGGTTTTCTCTTTATCTTCCGTCTACTGGCATATGTGCCGGTACCGGGTGTTGACACAGCTGTCATCGCTTCGTTTTTTGATGATCACGCGGCAGATGCGTTAGGTCTCTTCAATATGTTCAGCGGAAATGCCGTAGAACGTTTATCTATCATCTCTCTTGGCATTATGCCCTACATCACAGCTTCAATTATTATGGAACTTTTAGCAGCCACTTTCCCGAACTTAGCGCAAATGAAAAAAGAGCGCGACGGTATGGTTAAATACATGCAAATTATCCGCTATGCAACGATTGCCATTACGATTGTACAAGCAATCGGCGTCAGTGTAGGATTGCAGAGTATGACCGGAAAAGACGGCAGCAGTGCTATTTTAGTAGATCACAGTACCTTTATGTTGTTGGCAGTCGTTTCGATGCTAGCTGGGACTATGTTGTTGATGTGGATCGGTGAACAGATTACCCAAAGCGGTATCGGTAACGGTGTCTCTTTGATCATCTTCGCCGGTATTGTTTCGGCAATTCCGAGTGCGATTTCACAAGCGGTAACGATGGTCAATACCGGGGCGATGGGATTTCTGTCGCTTGTAGGTATTATTGCCCTCATTATTGCGACGGTTTTAGTCATTATCTATGTTGAGCTGGGTGAACGCCGTATTCCGGTTACCTATGCTAAAAAGACAATGATGGAAAATCAAAACAAGCGGGTTATGAACTATATTCCGGTTAAAGTGAATCTTTCAGGGGTTATCCCGGTTATTTTTGCTTCGGCTATTTTGATGTTCCCGATGACAGTAATGTCATCAAGCACTAACCCGACGGTTCAAGCCATCGCCGACGTATTGAATCCGAATCACTATTTCTTTAACTTTTTGACCTTTGTATTTGTTGTATTCTTTGCATTTTTCTATGCGTCAATCGTATTTAATGCTAAAGATATTGCGGATAATTTAAAACGTCAAGGCGGGTTTATTCCGGGTGTTCGTCCGGGAGAATCAACCAAAGAGTTTTTGAATGATACGGCAGGACGTTTGACCATTACGGGTGCTATCTATCTTGGTTTGGTGGCAACACTGCCATGGATCATTGTAAAAGCGATGGGAGTACCGTTCTTCTTTGGAGGAACAGCCGTTCTTATCGTGGTTCAAGTAGCCCTAGATACGATGCGTCGAATCGAAGCACAAGTTTATATGTCTAAATACCAGACTCTTAGTGCGGTTGGCCTGTAACAATGGCGATTGCGCTACGAAAAAATGATGAACTAACCAAACTTCGTGCCGCGAATAAAATCGTCGGTGCGACCTTAGAACTTTTAGCTGCTCATACTAAGCCGGGAGTCACATTAAAAGAGTTGGATGCCTTGGGTGAGGAGTATATCCGAAGTCAAGGTGCCGTCCCTTCTTTTAAAGGACTTTACGGATTTCCCAGCGCGGTATGTACTTCCGTCAACGAAGTGATTATTCACGGTATACCGACAGATTACGCTCTTCAAGAGGGTGATATTGTCGGGTTTGACGTAGGGACACAAAAAAACGGGTATTTCGGCGATGCGGCAATCTCTGTCGGTGTCGGTAAAATTTCTCTAGAAGATGAAGCATTAATCGCATGTTCGAAAGATGCTTTGTACTTCGCGATTGAGACGATTCAAGAGGGGATGCGCTTTAAAGAGCTCTCTTATGAAATTGAAAAGTTTATTATTGGAAGAGGTTTTACCCCTTTGCGCGGTTTTTGCGGGCATGGGATCGGTAAGAAGCCGCACGAAGAACCTGAGATACCAAACTATCTTGATGGGGGCAATGCGAAGCAGGGTCCTAAAATCAAAAACGGGATGGTATTTTGCTTGGAGCCGATGATTTGTCAAAAAGAGGGAACATCCAAAATTTTGGCAAACGGCTGGGATGTGGTGAGCACGGATGGGCTGAGAGGCTCTCATTACGAGCATACGGTTGCAATTATCAACGGTAGAGCTGAAATATTATCAATCGCGTAAAGG
>NZ_MIBU01000311.1:0-14509 GCF_001830725.1 Sulfuricurvum sp. RIFOXYD12_FULL_44_77 | reverse complement strand
ATGGCAGAGAGCTTGACGTCCGCTGGGTTCCACGTAATACGAGCTTTATTGTTCGTATAGTTGATATGCGCCTCGATAACCCCTTCCATCTTGTGAAGTGCCTTTTCATTGAGCCATACACACGCCGCACAATGTATCCCCTCGATGACTAAAGAGACTTGAGAAAGCCCCTCTTTGGTGGTCGTCACAAACCGCTCACTAAAGGCGGGGGTATCAAAATTGGAACTCGCTTCGAACTGCTCGGCCGGAGGAGAGAGAGTCGTAGAACCCATTTTGGAATAAAAGCTCTCCAGCCCCTCATCTTTGAGGAGGTGAAAAATCCCTCGGCATCCGTTACAGCAAAATCGATACTCCCCATCGTGGATCATCACATCATCGCTAAACTCCAGATGGCAGTGATCGCATTTGACTTTAGACATATTCGAACTTCCCTGCAGACTTATTTTTTTTCACGTGCTCATATCTTCCCATAATTCCCTGCATCACAATATGAACGCCTGCTGAGCCATTATTCGCATAACCGATTGCCATTGAGAGATTTGCCGTCGCCTCTAGCGGATCAATAGCAAAAGGGATCATCGCCCCCGTAAAAACGATCACTTTATCCAATCCCAGACTCGCTACGTATTCGGCACTTACATCCATCGTATCGGTTCCATGAACAACAATAATCGTTTTTGCTTCCGACTCTGCAATCGTTTTCCCTAATACAGAGCGATCATGATCATCCATCTCCAAAGAGTCTTTATACACGATTCCCTGCAGAGAGACATCCATCACCATTGATGCGAGTATCGCTTCTATCGCGCTGTTATCCAGAGGAACAAATAGTTCACCTTTTATCGGATCATACCGTTTATTAAACGTACCGCCCGTATTAATAATGAGCATCAGAGCAACTCCCGCAATGAATGGATAATCTGATCGGCTTTTGACGTGAGTGTTTCTGAGGTGAGAAGAATATTTTTCCCGACACCGGCTTTAAGAGAGGCTTCGATATCCCGCTCATTATCCCCGATCATTACCGAATGCTCCATATCCAAGTCATACTCTTTTCGAGCCTCTAAAAACATCCCCGGGGAGGGTTTACGGCACTCACATGCACCGTCAATACTCTCATGATGCGGACAGTGATAGATATGGGAGATAGTAATTCCGAATGCTTTGAAGTGTTCCACCATCCATCGGCTGAGATGGGCAAAATCCTCTTCGGTGTAATACCCCCGCGAAATCCCCGATTGATTGGTGACGATAATGATGAGATACCCTTGTTCCGCATAGGTACGGCACACATCGACGATTCCCTCCATAAGTTCAAAATCTTCGATCTTGTGGAGATAATTTTTCTCAACATTCACAACACCGTCACGATCCAAAAACAGGGCTTTATTCACCTTACGCTACTCCGCCGCCGAAAAGCTCTTTTTCGATGATATCACAGAGTATATGCCCGATCAAGATGTGAGACTCTTGGATACGCGGGGTTGCGTTTGAGGGAATGACAATCGCGAAATCGGCCATTGCCGCCATCTTCCCGCCGTCACGTCCCACAAGTGCCACCGTAGTGACACCCCGATCTTTCGCCGATTCAAAAGCATTAATGATATTTTGCGAATTACCCGAGGTTGAGATACCGATAAAAAGATCCCCCTCTTGCGCCATCCCCTCTAACTGACGGGAAAACACTTTGTCATATCCGTAATCGTTTCCGATAGCGGTAAGATTGGACGTATCGGTTGTTAGTGCTAACGAAGGGATAGAGGGGCGATCAAATCCGTAACGTCCGACCAATTCCGCCGCGATGTGCTGTGCATCGGCCGCTGAACCGCCGTTACCCGCTAACATTGTCTTTTTCCCGTGTCGATAAACTTCCACACACGCTTGCGCAACGGTGACGATCATGTCCAAAAGCGGCTCATTCTCTAAAATAGTTTGTTTGGTCGCCGCTGAATCGGCAATTTGTTTGATAATGTAGTTTTTCATCGCGTTTTCCTTTAGTACTTAATTCCGGTAGCGGAACGAACTTTTTCAATAATCGGTTGGGCAACCGCACTCGCTTTTGCCGCACCCGCTTTTAGTATGTCGCGTACTTCGTCTTGATGCGCTTCATAATACTCACGTCGTTCACGATACGGTTTGAAATATTCCCAAATCACGTCGTGAGTATAGAGTTTGAAATGACCGTGCCCTTCTCCCCCTTTTTTATACCGTTCTTGAAGTGCCGAACGCTCTTCATAATCCAAAAAGAGTTTGGCGATGTTATAGACATTGCACCCCTCAAATTCTTTTGGATCTTCCATCGGTACCGCTTCGGTCACAATCTTTTTAATAATTTTAGACTGCATTTTCTCTTCGCTGAAAATCGGGATCGTATTTCCGTAGCTCTTCGACATCTTCTGTCCATCGATTCCCGGAACGGTCGCTACGTTCTCATCGACGCGAAATTCTGGAATGGTGAAAATATCGCCGTATTGGTTGTTGAACTTGATCGCGATATCACGGGCAATCTCAACGTGCTGAATCTGATCTTTTCCGACGGGTACCACCTCAGAGCCGAACAGCAAGATATCGGCCGCCATCAAAACGGGATAGGAGAAAAGGCTGTGATTGCTTGCAATCCCTTTCGCCACTTTGTCTTTATAGCTGTGCGCCCGCTCCAACAATCCCATCGGCGTAAATCCCGACAGCACCCAGTAGAGTTCCAACACCTCTTTTACATCCGACTGTACCCAAAAAGTACTTTTCTGCGGATCCATCCCGAGGGCTAAAAAGTCGGTTGCCGCCTGCATCGTCAGATGAGCCAACCGCTCACCGTCACTAATCGTCGTCATTGCATGATAATTTGCCAAAAATGCAAAAACTTCATGATCTTGCTGCGATTCGATCATCGGTTTGATCGAACCAAAATAATTTCCAATATGTAAATCGCCAGATGTCTGGATACCTGTTAATACTCTCAAAACTATCTCCTTGAATAGTGACTATTTTACCGCAGAGTCTCTTAAGCTTCCTCTTAAGAAAAGATATGCTATATTTTTTCATAGTTCAACTAAAAAGGATTCATCATGAATACTCAAATTCGCTCCAAAGATATCAAACTTACCCAACATCTCAATGATCATATTGCACTGGCTATCGAAAATTTTAAACGTTATCATCTTGATATTACTACCGTCAATGTTATGATTTCCAAAGAGAAAAAAGGGGTCGGAGTTGAATTTGACATCCATATCGCGCATGCGCAGCCCGTCGTTATCTCGGATGTCGATGAAGATCTCGATACCGCCATCGATCTTGCGATTGAACGTGCCAACAAAGCCCTTCGCCGTCTCCATGATAAAGTAAAAGATCATAACACCTCTTCTATCCGTGATATTGAAGTAGCGGAAGAGGCTGCGGAGTAACTCCGATGAATAAGATCAATGTGCTCTGCCCCCATTGCGGGGGGGTGAATGCCATTCCCGTGAAAGACTCGTATATAAAAGCCGCATGCGGTCACTGTAAAGGGTCTCTGCTCGATACCAAACCTCTCTCCGTTAACACGGAATCGTTTGATCGCCTGATGCTCAATGATGAGCGGCTCATTATCGCCGATTTTTGGGCACCGTGGTGCGGACCGTGCCGAAGTATGGCACCCTCGTTCGAAGAATCAGCTCGACACTTTCCCCTCAAAGCCCAATTCATAAAAATCAATACCGAAGAGCTTCCACAATTAGGCGCCCGTTTTGGCATCCGCTCTATCCCCACCGTCATCGCATTTAAAAACAACCGTATCATTGATCAGTTCAGCGGTGCTTTACCCACCCCTCAAATTATCGCATGGGTTAAAAAACACCTATAACGATTAATCTTTTTTAGATACCCTACCGTTTAATTTTACACAACAGGACAGAACACATGTACAGCTGGATGCTTTGGTTTCATATTATTTCAATGGTGTCGTGGTTTGCGGTACTCTTCTACCTCCCCCGTCTTTTTGTCTATCACGTTGAAAACGGTACCAATCAGGGGTTTATCGATGTCGTCGAAGTGATGGAGATGAAGATTTATAAATACATCGGTGTCCCCGCATTTTGGGCAACATTACTCTCAGGAATCGCGTTAATCGTTATGTCGACACAACAGTATAACGGAGTCAATGTATTTCAGATGGGGGGATGGATGCACGCGAAAATGACCCTAGTCGCTATTTTGATCGGCTACTTTTTCACACTCGGACATTACCGTTTGAAACTCAAAGAGAACACAGCGTATAAAAGCGGGAAGTTTTTTCGTATGTATAATGAAGTACCGACACTCTTACTCATCGGTATTGTTGCGCTCGTAATCGTTAAACCGTTTTAAAAGCAGAAAGCCCGCAGGCTTTTGCTTACCACATCGAGCGAGTTTTATGCGGTTTCGGTTTTCGATTCGTATTTTTCGCTTTCGCTTTAAAGAGTACCGGAGTCCCCTCAAAATCAAACTGTTCTCGTAACTGATTCGTCAAATAACGGCGATAACTGAAATGGAGACCCTGCGGTTTGTTCATAATCAATGCGATACGCGGCGGACGGATGTCATACTGCGTTGCAAAGTAAAGACGGATATTCATACCATTGATACTCGGCAAGATATGTTTGCGCATTGCTGTTTGGATAACCTCGTTAAGTTTACCGGTAGAGATACGCTGTGAATAGTTCTCATTGATTTTGAGGAGCATATCAAAGATTTTGTGAACACGCTGCTTACTCTGTGCGGAGATGGTAACGATTGGGGCATAGCTCAAGAATTTAAACCGGTCGCGTACTTCGGCGATGATTTTGTCGTAGTCCTCTCGCGGTGCCATATCCCATTTGTTGAGAACGATCAAACACGCGAGACGATTTTTATCGACAAACCCTGCGATTTTCTCATCCAAATCCATAAACGGCTGTGACGCGTCGAGAACAAGGAGGGCGATATCTGCCGTCTCCAACATCTCTTCGGTACGCATAAGGGCGTATTTTTCAATCCCGAGAATTTTTCCCCGTTTACGAATCCCCGCCGTATCGATAAAGGTAATCTTTTTATCCGCATATTCTATCGTCTCATCGATTGGGTCGATAGTTGTCCCTGCAACGGAACTGACCACCGAGCGATCTTCTCCGAGCAATGCGTTAAGCAATGAGCTTTTTCCGACGTTGACACGACCGATGATCGCTACTTTCATCTGGTTAACGTCACCCGCTTCGTACTCTTTGACGATTCCGCGATACGCCTCTTCGAGTGCTTCGATCGACGTCTCCTCTTCTTCATCATCCTCTTCAGGAATAAAGAACCCATCGTCCTCATCTTCATCGAACTCTTCATCATCCGAAGAGGCTTTCAATGCTGCATCAAATCCGTCCATCTCATCTTCTTCTGCCATTTCGGCTTCAGGTTTAACGATAGCAGATTCAGGGAGTTCAGAGGCAATCCAGTTTAGGAGCGGAAGAACCGAACGGTTATGGGAAACGGAAATACCGAAAATACGCTCTGTCCCGAACTCATAATATTCCCAAAGCTTCTCTTGCATCTTGTCATTGTCGATTTTATTAACGACCAATGCAATCGCTTTTCCCATCGATTCAAGCTCATAAAAAAGCTTTTTGTCGTCCTCTTCGGGAAGACTTTTACCGTCCACCATAAAGAGAATGATATCGGCTTCATGTGCCGCTTTGAGAGATTTTTCTTTGATCCGATCGAAGAGTTCACACCCCTCATCCAATCCACCCGTATCGAGAATTTCGACCTCTTTGTCCACCACTACGGCAACCCGTTTTTTGACATCGCGTGTCGTACCTGCTTGTTCAGAGGTAATCGCATCACGCTGTTTCAACAAACGGTTAAAGAGGGAACTTTTGCCGACATTCGGACGACCGATAATCGCTAATTTTTTCATAGACTTCCTAGTATTTATGCCTTTGCGAGACGCTAATCTCGATTGGCTGCGCTTATGTTGCGTTTTAGTGCTGCGCTATAATTGATATTTTATTATAGCGCAGATGCCCTTATGATATGATTTCAAAATGATATACTATGATTATAAACAATTTTGTACCGACATCCAACGTTTGAGTCAACCCTGCGAATCTTTCCAAGCGGATACCGTGATCGCCATTGCGCGCGGCGGCATGACACTGGCGCACGCCCTCGCAATGCGTCTGGATATCCGCAATCTGCAAAGCATCCGCGTAGAGAGCTATGACGCGGATATCCAACGCGACGAGGTGAGCGTTTTAGGCCAATGCGATCTCTCATCCTCAAAACGGGTCCTTGTCGTCGATGATATCGTCGACAGCGGTCAGACACTCTTCGCACTTTTGCCCCTTTTACGTTCAAGCCACCCCCATTGCGAATTTAGAGTCGCAACCCTCTTTACCAAACAGACGGCTCTCGTTCAACCTGACTTTTTCTTACACGAAGCTACGGAATGGATCGACTTTTTTTGGGAAAGAGATTTTTTAAAAAGTGATTCGATATAATCCGCTCAACCACAAAAAATTAACATTTCTTCCAAGGATTTTTATGCCTAAAGAGTATATCTTCACCTCTGAATCGGTCACCGAAGGGCATCCCGATAAAATGGCCGATCAAATCAGCGACGCGATTTTAGACTACATTATCGAACATGATCCAAAAGCACGTGTAGCTTGTGAAACCCTCGTATCCAACGGTTTTTGCGTTATCGCCGGTGAATTGAAAACAACTGCCTATGCCCCGATGCAAGAGATCGCCCGTCAAGTCGTTCGCGAGATCGGATACACCGATGCGACGTACGGTTTTGATTATCGCTCGTGTGCCGTCCTCAACGGTATCGGTGAACAGTCTCCCGATATCAACCAAGGGGTTGACCAAGAAGACGGAGAAATCGGAGCGGGGGATCAGGGGTTGATGTTCGGCTACGCATGCCGCGAAACCGATGTATTAATGCCGTTGCCGATCTACCTCTCTCACCGTTTAGCGGAACGTTTAGCCCAAGTACGAAAAGAGGGGATTATCCCCTACCTCCGTCCTGATGGAAAAACTCAGGTAAGCGTCCGCTATGTTGATGACAAACCCGTATCAGTCGAAACCGTCGTAGTCTCCACCCAGCATGCCCCTGAAATTTCTCAGGAGAGACTCCACCTTGACGTTATTAATGAAGTGATCAAATATGTTATCCCTGCAGAGCTTATGAGCTCGAATATCATCTACCACATTAACCCGACAGGTAAATTTGTTATCGGCGGTCCTCAAGGGGATGCGGGATTGACAGGGCGTAAAATTATTGTCGATACCTACGGCGGAGCGTGTCCTCACGGCGGGGGAGCTTTCAGCGGAAAAGACCCGACCAAAGTGGATCGCTCAGCCGCCTATGCCGCCCGCTATGTCGCTAAAAATCTCGTAGCTTCCGGTGCGTGTGAGCGTGCAACGATCCAAGTATCGTATGCGATCGGCGTTGTTAAACCGATCTCCATCATGGTGAACGCGCACGGAACCGCTGTTGTCCCTGAAGAAAAATTGGAAAGCTGTGTTAAAGAGCTCTTTAACCTCACCCCTAAAGGGATTATTGAATCCCTCGATTTACTCCGCCCTATTTATCGAAAAACAGCGGCTTATGGCCATTTCGGACGTGAACTCCCTGAGTTTACATGGGAAAAAACCGATAAAGTTGACGCAATTAAAGCCTATTTAGGACTCTAACTTACACTTCCGTAACACTCCCTCAATAATCTACATTATCCTCACCTATTTTTTAGGTGGGTTTAAAATTCTTCTGTTATAGTTACCCCATATTTATCAACCAAGGAGAACCCTATGGCAGTAATCATTAATGATACCTGTATTAACTGCGGCGCTTGTATCGACGAGTGCCCAGTAGAAGCGATCGTAGACGAGGACGATAACCCAACGGGTGAAGAGATCTATTACGTTTACGGCGACAAATGTGTCGAATGTGTCGGTCACCACGACGAACCAGCGTGTGCAACAGCATGTCCGACTGAGGGTTGTATCACATGGGATGAGATCGGTGCAAGCCCAGCTCACCGTGATGATATCACAGCAGAAATGCGTTCTTCAAAAGCAAACGTCGTTAACTAATTCACTATTTATACGACACTCTCCAAAGGGGATTTACCCCTTTGGTTACGCCAATTCCTCTTTGTTTTCTTTCTTTCACCATCTTTAATCTTACTTAAATTATTGTTTCGCTATAATCCCGTTCTATTTTTTACACACAAAACAGGAGCATTGATGGAACAAACATTGTCAATCATCAAGCCAGATGCCGTAGCAAAAGGTGTCATCGGTAAAATTTTGGATCGTTTCGAAAGTAACGGCCTTAAAATCGCGGCTATGAAAAAAGTTCAACTCTCACGTCAAGACGCTGAAGCGTTTTACGCAGTACACGCTGCCCGCCCTTTCTTCAACGACCTCGTTGATTTCATGGTAAGCGGCCCGGTTGTTATCACCGTTCTTGAGGGCGAAAATGCTGTTCTTAAAAACCGCGATTTGATGGGTGCAACAAACCCTAAAGAAGCAGCTGCCGGAACTATCCGTGCTGATTTCGCTGAAAATATCGATGCTAATGCAGTTCACGGTAGTGACTCTGCTGAAAATGCGGCAATTGAAATCGCATTTTTCTTTTCAGGACGCGAAATTTCGTAATTGTCATGAAAATAGCATTTAGAAAATTGGGATCACAGCCGCTTCATTTTGAGGTAAATAGTGACAATGCACTTTTTTCAGGTGATTTAACCTTGAAAAAAAGCAATCTTGCCCAATTAAACGGTACAATTACAGGGAGTATTTCGATCCCTTGTGATCTATGTGCCGAAGAGGTAGAAAACTCTTTGAATGAAGAGATTACTTTTTACCTTAGCGATGGATTATACGAGGGCAACGACGAAGAGTTGGATGTCGTCGAAATCGACAAATCGATGATTGATTTAGAAGAGCTTCTCAAGTCGGAAATCGAACTGATCAAAAGCGACTATTTTTGTTGCGAAAACTGCGAAGGAACCTCGTTAGATCGAGAGTTCTAAAACCAAATAGAAAGGACTATAAAAGATGGCAGTACCTAAAAGAAGAGTGAGTCATTCTCGCGCCGCAAAACGCAGAACTCACTATAAAATTTCTCTTGCTCGTCCCGTTAAAGATAAAGACGGCACGTACAAATTGTCTCACTATGTCAACCCGACAACCGGTGAGTATAAATAATCGATGATTAGAATTGCAATTGATGCAATGGGCGGGGACTTCGGTCCCGAACCGATTGTAAAAGGGACACTTGAAGCTCTAAAAGAAGTAAAGTTTCAACCAATTCTAGTTGGTAAAAAAGATGAGATCTTATCTTTATTACCTAAGGGCTATAAAGATAAGATTTTAATTGTCGAAGCATCTGACGTTATCGATATGGGTGACGCCGCTACCGATGCACTCAAGCGCCAAGAGAGCTCTATTTATAAAGCGATAGAGCTGGTTCGTAACGGCGAAGCCGACGGCGTTGTCAGCGCGGGTCATAGCGGTGCGACCATGACATTGGCGACACTGCGCCTCGGACGACTCAAAAATGTTTTACGTCCCGCATTGGTAACTTCAATGCCGACCAAAAGCGGTAAGCGCAGTATCTTGATGGATGCCGGTGCTAATGTCGACTGTAAAGCGGAACACCTTTTCCAATTCGGAATTATGGGATACTACTACGCTCAAGATATGTTCAAACTGGAGAATCCGCGCGTCGGCCTACTGGCTAACGGTGAAGAGGATTCCAAAGGGAATGAAGTCACCAAAGAGACCTTCAAATTGCTCGAAGGACAAAAGGGGTTTATCGGTAACGTCGAGGGGAACAATATCTTTGACGGGAGCTGTGACGTCATTGTATGTGACGGTTTTATCGGAAACCTCGTTCTTAAAGCCTCTGAAGGGGTAGCTTCTACCATCAGCTACTTCATCAAAGAGTACATCCGCAAATCACCGGTAGCGATTACCGGTGCGCTGTTGATGCGCAAAGTGTTTAAACTGCTTAAAAAGCAAATCGATTATGCTGAAATCGGCGGAGCACCGCTAGTCGGTATCAAAGGGTGTGCCATCGTCAGTCACGGTAAAAGCAACCCTAAAGCGATTAAAAATGCAATTTTTCAAGCCATCCGCTATGTTAACACCGGCGTAAATGAGCATATTGAGAATCGTCTCGAAGAGCTTAAAAAATAAACTTCGATCCCTTATAAAGGCTAATTATGTACGCTGCGTTTCGTTCTATCGGAGCTTATGTTCCCTCTAAAATCCTTACCAATGCTGAGCTTGAAGTGATGGTCGATACCACGGATGAGTGGATCACTAAACGTACCGGAATCAAAGAGCGTCATATTGCTGCGGAAAACGAAACCACCAGTGACATGGGTGTGAAGGCAGCTGAAAAAGCGATTGAGCGAAGCGGCATCGCAAAAAATGAGATCGATATGCTCATCTGTGCTACGATCTCCCCCGATTATTTCTGTATGCCCTCTACAGCAACCATTATCGCCACCAAACTAGGACTAGAAAAAGTTACCGCTTTTGACGTATCTGCGGCATGTACAGGATTTGTCTATGCCCTGAGTGTTGCAAAAGCATTTATCGAATCGGGGATGAAGAAAAATGTCCTCATCGTCGGGGCTGAGCGTCTCAGTACCATTACCGACTACACCGATCGCGGAACATGCATCCTCTTCGGTGACGGTGCGGGTTCAGCGGTAATCAGCGCAACAACCGATAAATCAGAAGCTATCATCGATATCCACACGGGATCTGACGGTTCATTTGCCGATTTGCTTATGACACCAAACGGCGGAAGCGGATCTGCGCATGATGAACTCGACCGAGAAGCGGCTGGATGCTTTATGCGTATGAAAGGGAACGAAACCTTTAAAGTGGCTGTTCGTACCCTCACCAGTGACGTTATCGACATTTTAGAGCAAAACAATATCGCCTCATCCGCCATTAAACACTTCGTCCCTCATCAAGCCAATTACCGCATTATCAAAGCGGTCGGTGATGCATTGGAACTCAAAGAGGAGCAAGTGGTTCTCACGGTAGAGAAATACGGCAATACCTCCGGTGCTTCTATCCCTATGGCGATCAACGATATCTACGAATCGGGTCGATTGCAAGAGGGAGATTTGATGCTCCTTGATGCTTTTGGCGGCGGTTTAACGTGGGGAAGCGCCCTTGTTCCGTTTGCAGGAAAAGGTAAATAACTAAACACTTTTGATACAATAAAAGACTTTTCAATAAGGTCTTTTATGATGTATTCCAACTCTCTCATTTATATTGAACTTCACGAATCTGAAATCCCTTGGCTCAAAATATTTACCCACGCTCCCCATAAAGAGTTCTCCGAATGCTCACGAGAAGAGAAAAAAATGATTTGGGACGCACTCGATATTATCGAAAAAGAGATGCTAGTCTATTTCAAACCTACTAAAATTAATATCGCATCCTTTGGAAATATGGTGCC
Organism: Sulfuricurvum sp. RIFOXYD12_FULL_44_77; assembly: GCF_001830725.1. Taxonomy (NCBI): domain Bacteria; kingdom Pseudomonadati; phylum Campylobacterota; class Epsilonproteobacteria; order Campylobacterales; family Sulfurimonadaceae; genus Sulfuricurvum; species Sulfuricurvum sp. RIFOXYD12_FULL_44_77. The sequence continues at coordinate 3,030 of NZ_MIBU01000311.1, read as the reverse complement.
ACGTGTTCATTGGCATATTATGGGACGATTTGAAAATGACAGCTACTTTCCGGAACCGATGTGGGGGATGAAACAAAGAGAGGGGTTTGAATTAGAGGCTCCGATGGAGCCATTTTTGGAGAAAGTTAAACGAGAGATTAACTCCCGCTTGAATTAATAACGAGGTTTTGGTTTTTGTCCGCTGAAACTGCGTGAACGCTCACCGCGATCATTTCCGCCACGCTCACCGCCGCCACTGCGTTCGCCGCTGCCCGCATTGCGATCGTTATTACCGCGATATCCGCCTCCGCCGCTTCGGTTTCCACCGCTGCGATTACGGTTGAATCCGCCGCTGCGTTGTCCGCCGCGATCACCGCGATTAGCCAAATTGCTTAGAATTTTTTCTAAACGCTCTGCTGCGATACCGATATTATTCGGTCCTTGAACCGTGTTACGCTCCATCAAAACTGAAATCAATTTATAGGCAATTTGCTCTTGGTCATAATCTTGTTTCAACAAATCAAGCACTTTATGCGCTTCATCATAAACGTGTTGTTTTTCAATTTCACGTACCAAACGGGTAACTTGTGCCTCTTTAACATCCAATTTACTTGGAATATAAGCGTGCTCCATGGTCGTACCGACTTTTGCACGGATACGTTGAAGTTCTTTAAACTCCATTGGAGTAACAAGGGTAATTGCAACCCCTTTTTTACCCGCACGTCCTGTACGTCCGATACGGTGAACATAACTCTCAGGGTCAAACGGGATATGGTAGTTGAAAACGTGAGTAACATCATCAATATGCAATCCGCGCGCCGCAACGTCTGTTGCGATCAATACATCGACCGCATCGGTTTTAAGCCCTTTGATAACACTTTCACGCTGACGTTGCTCCATGTCACCATGAAGACCTTTTGCCATATATCCGGCAGCTGAGAGAACATTAGAGAGACGGTCAACCTCTTTTTTGGTACGACAGAATACAACCGTTTTTTTCGCATCTTCTGAATCCATCAAACGGATAATCGCATCATCACGCTCTGATTCTTCGATGACATAGTATTGTTGTGTGATATCCGTATTCGTTGTCTCTGATTTGGTAATAGAGGCGAAAAATGGATTGACCAAAATACGCTCAGCAAGCTGTTTAATCGGAGCCGGCATCGTTGCTGAGAAGAGCAATGTCTGACGCTCAGTAGGCAAATAGGTGAAAATCTCATTGATATCGTCCAAAAAGCCCATATCGAGCATTTCATCCGCTTCGTCCAAAATAACGGTTGATGGAGTGAAACCTTTGAGCATGTTACGGCTCAACATATCAAGTAAACGTCCCGGAGTAGCGATGATAACTTGCGCACCGCGCTCGATAAGATCCATTTGACGGTTGTACGATGATCCGCCGTAAATGGTTACGGTACGAACACCGAGGTGTTTACCGTATTTGAAAATTTCATCCCCTACTTGATTCGCGAGTTCGCGTGTCGGAGTGATAATGAGGGCTTCAATCCCCCCTTTTAAATGCATTTTATTCAATGCAGGAAGACCGAATGCCGCTGTTTTACCCGTACCGGTATGGGCTTGTCCTACAACGTCGCGCCCTTCCATAATAACCGGAATAACCATTTGTTGGATCGGACTTGGAGTTTTGAAACCGGCATGATTGATACTTTGCATGATCTCTTTTCTGAGACCGAAAGATTCAAATGTGACCAAATTTTCGTCTGTGATTGTTTCTTCTATTACGTTCATAATAACCCTTTGTATATACGCCATCGGAAAACCTATTTCCGACCAGTTACGCTTGCCCACTCATGGGGGAGAGAAATTTTGGATAAGTTTGGATTCTCATCCGCGAGGGCACCTTAGAAAAAGATTCGTCAATCTCTTTAGAAGGTACCCAAAATTCAAATGGAATTATAGCTGAATAATTTATAAAGTACACTGATAGTTATAGGTTAGCAAAAGATAAAGATAACCTTTAGTTTCAAATCGTCCCTATTTTAATTGATTTTTTTAATCTTTTAAAACTATACTTCCAAAAATGTATACTTAAATAGGAGTTAATAATGTTCAATGTCAAAATGGAAAAAGAGTGCGGCTGTTTTAAACGAAGCGGTATGGAAAGTATTAAAACATTCGAAAATAAAGACGATGCGATGATAGAAGCTGCGCAGTGGGCGGAAGAGATGAACGAAACTTTTTGTCAAAAACACAATTTTACTATTATTGAAGAGGGGAATGACCTCATCATCAAAGTTGAGATGAATTAAGGGGAAATACCCCTTAATTTAGAGCTTTAAAGTTAGCTTTTCAATCACCATTTTCTTCGACCAAATCGGATTTTTCAACTCTAGCATTTCACGTACTTCATCATTCACCAATCGATACGAAACACTCACATTCACACTATCTGCACCCTTAGCCATTGGCACACTAAAGGTTTTTGATCCATAAGGTGCAATCGAGATACTACTGACCGTTTTTGCTGCCAAATGGGGGATAGTAGCTTTCCCCCGCTTATTGAGATAATGGGACGTGAGCGAAAGGGTCTCTGTTTTAATAATTTTTTTACCGCTCATATAGTGTGCTTCAATCACAATTTCCCGCGATCCAAAACCGCTTGGAAGCGAATGGGGTTGTGGATTACTCAATGTTACCGCAATTGCATTAGCACTTTTTTTCGCCTCTACATTGAGTGCTCCTTGCCACATCGACTCAGTATGCGCCCCTTTGAAGCCGTGATCACGGATAAGTCGATTATGTACTTTGCCGTTGACATCACGTAAAGTAGACGCTACCCCTACTTTACGAGGCCCCATATGGCAATCAACACATTGCTTTCCTGTCCCGTCAAATTCTGTTTGCATCGAGGTAAAACGGTGCCCCTCTTCCGAAGTGTCATTCGCATGGCAAACGAAACAGAGCTGATTAGGATTGGTATCCATAAAAGGACGTTGCTCTACTTTATGATAAGGGGACTTGGCATCGGCATAAGGACCGCTCATAATCCCCGATTTCATCCAGCTAACCCGATGGATGCCTCGTTTA
>NZ_MIBU01000310.1:0-2428 GCF_001830725.1 Sulfuricurvum sp. RIFOXYD12_FULL_44_77 | reverse complement strand
GGTTTTGGTATGGGGGAATCTTTGGGGAGCCGAGAGGATCATTGCCCTCAGCCCCGCCATCAACGAAACGCTCTATGCTCTGGGTGCGGGAGATCAAATTGTCGCCAATACGGAGTATTGCAACTATCCCCCTGAGGCCAAAAACAAACCAAAAGTGGGGGGATATTTCTCCCCATCTCTGGAAAAGATCCTCTCCCTCAGCCCCACGATGGTGATATTGCAGGAAAATAATGCCCCTTTGGCGGTAAAAATTCAAAAGATGGGTATCAAAACACGCACCATTAAAATCGATACCTACCCCTCGATTCGCCGATCGATCTTTACCATCGGCGCCGTCGTTCACAAAGAAAAGAGGGCTGAAGCCATCGTGAGCGAACTCGATCAAAAACTCCGTGCCCTGCGGGGGATCATACGCAATCAAAAGATTTTGATGGTGTTCGGACACAATACCGATCTCTCCAAGAGCATCTATGTATCGGGACAGAATCTCTATTTTGACGACCTTATCCGTGAGAGCGGTAACACCAATGCCCTCCAAAGCCGTCGCAAGGGGCAGCCGGTTCTCAATCTCGAAAACATTATTGCGCTCAACCCTGATATCATCATACTGCTCGCCCCGAATACCAAAGAGAGAGGGTTAACGAAAGAGGCTTTGATCGCACCGTGGCGTTCTCTTCCGATCAATGCGGTCAGAGAGGGAAAAATGTATGTCGAAGATCAGCCCTATTCGAGTAACCCGAGCCAGCGTCTCGGCCTTTTTTTAGATGATATGAGGGGGTATTTGATTGATGCTGCACGTCGCTGATCTCACCTGCCAAATTTTGAAAAATGTCAGTTTCGCCCTCGAAGAGGGGAAAAATTTGACAATTTTAGGAAATAACGGAAGCGGGAAAACAACGCTGGCCAGAGCACTCTGCCATCTAATCCCTTCCGAAAGTGTTTTTTGGGAGGGGAAAAAAATAGGTGATATCGCACCGCACTTGCGCTCACAGGTGATCAACTATGTCCCCACGCTCCTCGATATTTACGATGAGTATCTGAGCGTAGGTGATTATTTAGACCTCAATTGCTTCGATGGCAACGATCCTCGTATGAGGGAGGAGATTCTCGGAGTGCTGGAGATAGACCATCTCAAACACTCTCCATGCCAGAGTCTCAGTAGCGGCGAATCTTCACTTCTCCTGATCGCCGGCGCAATTTTGCACTGTGCTGCGTACACGATTCTCGATGAGCCGACCGCCAATCTCGATCAGGCAAAAAAAGTCAAAATTTACCGCCTCCTCAAAAACGGCTCCTATTTTCAAAACACAATCATCATTACCCATGATCTGAATTTAGCCTACAAGCTCGGATATGACGTTCTGTATCTGGAAGAGGGGAGTGTCCGGTTCTTCGGATCGTGCGGTGATTTTTTCGATCCCTCCCGTCTTGAGGGCTGTTTCGGCAACGCGGTTCAAAATATCGGCGGAAACTTTGTGGTGAATTACGATGAAGTACGTTAGTCTTATTCTATCGCTGGCAGTTCTTGTCATTGCCCCATTTTTTGGGGAGATCACCTTGAATATCCAAGAGATTCTCAACCCCGCATCCTCGTCGTCGATGCTTTTTTGGGAGATTCGTTCTCCTAGGGTGATCATCGCCTTTTGCAGCGGTGCAATCCTCTCTCTCGCAGGGCTTGTCTTTCAGAGTATCTTTCGCAATCCCCTCACTACCCCTTTCACTCTCGGCGTTGCCAGCGGTGCGACATTGGGGACGGCATTGGCGATTGTTTTTTTCGGCGGTCTCCTCTTTTGGCAATACGCCTTAAGCTTTTTCGGAGCGTTATTGACCGTGATCGTCCTCTTTTTACTCTCGCGCTCACTCAAATCGGCGCAGACAAGTTCGCTTCTGCTGGTGGGGATTGCCTTGTCTTTTTTCTATTCGGCCGCCCTTATGGTTCTTTATTATTTGAGCGATTTTGAACAGAGCTATTCGATTGTCCGTTTTACGATGGGGAGTTTGAACATCGTCGGATTCGATACCGCTTATCCGATACTCATCGTATCGCTACTGTTTTTGGTGTCAATCCTTTGGCAGCGAAAACCGCTGAGACTTCTGTTGACGTCGCTTGATTTTACGTTTCTAAAAGGGGTTCACGTCACACGGCTTGTTATGAGCCTCCTTCTTATCACCTCTTTAGCGGTGGCGGTATGCGTCAGCGTCGTGGGGCCTATCGGGTTTGTGGGGCTGATTGTCCCCCATATCATCAAACTGCTCTATCGGCGCAGCAGCGACACCCTGATCCTTCCGACATTTTTTTACGGCGGGATTTTTTTGGTGGCGTGTGATCTGGTTGCCCGTAATCTCGGAGCCGCTTCGGATATTCCCATCGGCGTCGTTACTTCGTTTATCGGTGGGCCGTTCTTTATCTATCTGATACTTCATCGTC
>NZ_MIBU01000309.1:0-21528 GCF_001830725.1 Sulfuricurvum sp. RIFOXYD12_FULL_44_77 | reverse complement strand
AGCGATTACTAAGAGGAGAATCATATGTTTAATAGACTATTACTGGGTGCGGCAGCACTTTCACTGGCTGCTTCGGTAGCATTTGGGGCACAAGGTGCAAAGTTTTATATCGGTGAGGGCGATAAAGAAAAAGCGTATATGGATATGGTCAATAATAAGATCAGTACCATCGGATTTGTGTTGTCTGATCCGCATGAGCGTATTAATGATGCCTATAAAACCAAATACGGCGGGACTAACCTTGATAATCTCGGATTTTTCTCGGTCACGAAAGATGCAGCAGTGGGTCCGCTTTTGATGAAAGAGCCAAGCTTGGGCGGATTTAGTCCATTTAACCTCCATGTATGGAAAAAACAATCTGAAGATAAAACCTATGTAGGGCACATCACTCCTGAAGCTATGTTGGATATCACAGGTGTTAAAGATGCCGATGTTCGTGCAAAATTTATCGCAACATTTCCTGAGCTCGATGCAATGATCGAAAAAGAGATCGGAAACAAAGTTCAAATTGTAGAGTACAGCGCACTTCCGGCGAAACCGATGATGACATTCGAACTTCCGTTTGAGCGTGGTGCTAGCTTGGATGGCTTTATTGCTGATTTCCAAGGAAAATTTGAAGAAGCGTTCGAAGCAAATCAATATATCATTGCCGGATATAAAGATATAAAAGCTTCTATGACCGATGCAAACATTGAGTTTGGTCGATTCGATGCATACTGGGTTTACTCACTTTGTCATTTCAAATTCTCTGAGGGAATTTTTAACCAAGGGCGTCCGGATGCGGGAGCGTTAGCTCCGTGTTCAATGTATATGTACGTTGAAAAAGGATCGAATAAAGTAATGATCGGTATGCCTCGTCTTGCAACCTGGACAGCGGTTATGGGAATAAAAGATCAAAAAATGAACGATTCTATCGTTGCCCTTGATAAAGAGATTATTAAAATCATGACAGAATTGGGAGCACAAGAGAAATGAAAAAAATCTATACACTCATTATGAGCGCACTCGTTCTCGGATTTTGCGGATGTGCCGGAGTCTCTCCTGAAGCGGAAGCCGGAGTAAAAGTCGAAAAAGTTGTAGCAACCTATAAAATTGCATCGTACACAACAGTAGATGAGGCAAAAGCCAAACTTTCTGCTGCTGGCTTTGAAGTAGTCGGAAGCTATAAAACGGATGCAGGCACATCAGTGCTTTATACCAATGGCGCGATGAAAGCAATGGCAAATAAGCCTATTCGCGGTCTTGCGGCGGTAGGGCGAATTTTGGTTGATGATGAGCGTAAACAAATCAGCATTGCCAATCCGGTTTATTTCGGAAAAGCATTTATGCAAAAAGAGTACAGCCATGCAACGGCTTCAGCAGTATTGGGATCACTTGAAAAAGCATTCGGCCCTCTAAAAGATTCTACAGATAAATGGGAATTTGCGGGATTAGCAGGCTACCATTTTATGGTGGGGATGCCGTACTATGAAGATATGAGCGTCGTAGGTGAAGGTTCAACGGCTAACTTGGTTGCCAAAGCACAAGCAGCAAAAGGGACAACGGCTGTAGTAAAATTGGGTGAGGATCGTTACGTAGCATTTGTGAGTTTGGATCGACGTACAAACGGATTTGTGAAAAAGATCGGAACTCAAAACGGTCAATTGCTTCCATGGGCTGTATTGATCGAAGACGGACAAGCAAAAGCGTTGAGCGCAAAATACTTTATTGCTATCAGTTACCCATTATTGACTATGACAGAATTTATGACGATTGCAACCGTGCCGGGTGCCGTTGAAGCTGATCTCAAAAAGATTTTCAAATAATTATAAAGTTTCCACATTTTGTGGAAACTCCTCTTTTTAAATTTTAAACTTCACCGCTTTTAGCATATTCTCTACAATCTCTTTATAATAACTTTTCAGTGTATCGTTTCCTAACACAACCGGCGGTTCACCGTTGTCTGAGCCTTCACGAATCTCCATGTTTAGGGGTATCTGACCCAATAACGGGATGTTATAGCGCTCCGCCAAACGTGCTCCGCCGCCGCTTCCGAAAATGTCATAGCGCTTAAGCGTATCAGGGGCAATAAAATAACTCATGTTCTCTACCAATCCTGCCATCGGGACATGGATGTCTTGAAACATTCGGATGGCACGGCTGACGTCATCGCTGGCGACGAGCTGAGGGGTGGTTACGATCACCCCTGCGGTGATAGGAAGCTCTTGCGCCATTGTGAGCTGGATGTCTCCTGTCCCCGGAGGCATATCGATAACCATAAAATCAAGTTCTCCCCACTCTACATCTTCGAGAAATTGGATTAATGCCGATACCGCTACTGAGGAGCGCCATACAAGCGGAGTATCGGAGGTCGGAGTAGTAAGAGCGACGCTCATAATTTTGATTCCGTAGTTTTCACTCGGGATGATTTTATCATCATTCCATCGGATTTTTTCCAAATCGGTATTGGTGAGGCGCGGAACGTTGGGCCCGTAAACATCGGCATCTAAAATACCGACACGATACCCTTTTTGCGCAAGAGCAATGGCAAGATTGACACTGACGGTACTTTTGCCCACTCCCCCTTTGCCGCTCGTTACCGCTATGACATTGGCAGCATAAGGTGCACGGTTATTGGGATTGGAACTGTTGCCGTAGTTCGTATCTTTTTGAACTTGAGCTTTTTTGGTGATATTTAGACGTGAGAATTGTTCCCCCAAAGCCGCTTCAATTGCTGATTTCACCGTGAGATATGAATCATCACTGACGGTAAGGAGTTCGATATTAGCGGCACCTTCACTCACTTTTACCTCAGAGATCAGTTTGAGATCACCGAGTGTGCGGCTCAGCCCCGGATAAGAGAGAGTATTGAGAGCTTCTTGTAACTCTTTAGTGTTCATAAGGATTTCCTCTCGCTTCACGAGCTAAAAGTGCTTTGGTTCCATTTGCTTTTTGTGCTTGCTTGGCTAATGGAGCGCGAGCTAGCGGATATTCAAGGCTGAGTCGATGGCACGTACTAATACGCTCATCTATAAGGTTATTCAAAGAGGCTATAACGCCAGCTAGCGTTCCGATTTTGTTTGATTCATTGAGCAAGTCTTTGATCAGCATTTCACGAGAGTGCATTCGAAGCTCTAATCCATTGGCGTTACCGATAGTAATAAAATCGCTTGCACTCAAATAAAGACCCGAAAAAAAAGTGTTTAAAAAGTGATTTTCGAGACTCATAAACTGGCTTCGTTCTTCAAAATGGCGTTTTTTCATGGACGTTCTCCCAAATTTGCTTGTGCCGCTTTACTTACGTCAAAATCAGTATCGTTTAGTAACAGTGTGATGATCTCTTTTGGAGCGGAACGATTTTCAGCTAAACGCATACGTACCATTTTATCATTGTCATCGCATAAAATTTTGAGCAATTTCGGAGGTGTATTGGGATTGCCGGAGAGTCCGTCACGGACAATTTTTTCATCACTGAAAAACTTTTCCAATACATCGCTTGGGGTTGCAGGGTTTGCCGCGACAAGAGCGCGTACTAAGTTGATAGGATCGCTAGAGAGATGACGAAGCACTTCAACCGGCGTATGGGGGTTTTTGGCAACTGCCCAACGTGCACCCATGTCGACCGGATTGCTTGCAATGTCGATGAGGAGTTCAACCATGATAGGGCTGTACTCCTTATCCCGCTCATAAACGGAAGTTCGTAATGAGAGGTTCATAGCGACTTGTCCGACGAGCAGTTTATCAGTTTTGAATGCAGTATAGATTGCTTGGACTGTTTCGATCGGAAGGGTTTTATCCTCTAATAATTCTATAAGTTCAGAGGTATCGGAGTGTGTCAGTGCGTTTTGTAACATATCGGTATGCATAAGCTCCCTTTGTTTTGTGATAAAAATAATCGTCATACTATCAAAAAGTGATTAAATTGTAAGTATTAATAATACTATGTAAGGCTTAAAACAGTGTTGGAAGTATAAGAAAACGTAAAAAAACGTCCAATCATTTATAGTCTCAATTTTGTGATAATTATGTAACAAAAAGTAATCCATGGGTGGAGCTAAAGTAGGTATTTACCGTATATTAAGAGATACCTACCTATAATAGAGATGGAAATTCCGTAAATAAAGGCACCAGAGTGTGCACATTTAAAAATAAGGAGCACGGATGAACAGATTGCTAAAAACACTATGTGTTGCGGCATCACTGTCGGCAGCCACTGTATTAATGGCAGCCGATGGGTATAAGGATAATTCAATCCTTATCTCTGCCGAAGAAGCGGTCAAGCTTATCGGTAATCCAAAAGTGATGTTCGTATCGGGTGATAACGAAGATATTTATAAACTCGGTCATATTAAAGGCTCAGTTGAGATGTATGCTCACCACCTTCACCATTCGGAAATTGATGGCGAAATGCATTGCGCACCGCTCTATCGCTGTATTGATGATGCTGAACAAACCATCGGCAAAAAAGGGATCAGCAATGATATGACGGTTATCGCATACGATGACTTTAAAGGGCCGAATGCGACAGGCGTTTATTCATTTTTCGACAGTTACGGTCATAAAAATGTAAAAGTGCTCAACGGCGGACGTGCGGCTATGATGGCAGTCGATCCGGCGCAAAAAGAGTATGATGCACTTAATAAAGAACTAAAAGCTGCTAAAAAAGTAGAAAAAGATTCAAAAGAAGCTCTTAAAAAAGAGGGTGCGGATAAAGCGGCTCTGGATGCAACGATTAAAAAAGCATCTGAAACGGTAAAAGCGTTGAGCGCAAAAATGGCAGTAGTTGAAAAACGTCTTCTTGTTGTTAAAGGGGATGAAGTTGTAAAACCGAAAACCTATAAAATTGATCCTAAAAAAATCAAATGGAATGTGATTGCGGATAAAAACGAAGTGAAACACGCGATGGAAGATATCCTTAAAAACGGTAAAAAATCTAAATATGTGATCATTGACTCTCGCGGTATCGCGGAGATTGTCGGTGAGCGTAAAATGGATAACGTTGCACGTGGCGGACACGTACCGGGAGCAACCTTTATCGAGTGGAGCCAAATCTCCGATGCCGATAAAAAACTCTCATTCCGTTCAGCAGAAGAACTCCAAAAAGTGTACGATAATTACGGAATTACAAAAGACAAAACGATTTACGCGTATTGTCACGTAGGTGCGGGACGAAGCTCGGAACATATCACTGCGCTTCAATTATTGGGTTACAAAAATGTCAAAGTCTTCACCGGAAGCTGGGATGTTTGGGGTAACGATATGAACCTTCCGATTAAACGATAAGGCTATAGCTATGACAAAAGTAATGAACAATCAACGCCGTGACTTCCTGAAAGTTTCAGGGATGACGGCAGCGCTAGTGGCATCACAAGGCTCACTATTCGCTAAAACCAATGTAATGTCGGTTGAGAACGGTAAAGAAAATTATCCGAATACCAACTATACCGAAGATATGTACCGCAATGAGTTTTCATTCACGTACGGGAAAAAAGAGGAACACGGTTTTGCATACCACTGTGTTAACTGTCAAGGTAACTGTGCTTGGGAAGTATGGTCTAACAACGGTGTTGTTACTCGTGAGAACCAATCGGCTCGTTATCCGGTCATTAATGCAAAAATCCCTGACTTCAACCCGCGCGGATGTAACAAAGGGGTACAGCACTCTCAAACGATGTATCAAAAAGATCGTATCCTCTATCCGATGGTTCGTGTCGGTGAGCGCGGCGAAGGGAAATGGAAACGTATCAGTTGGGATGAAGCGGCTGAGCGCGTATGCCAAGAGATTTTCAATTGTATGACTGATCCTGAACGCGGACCGGATAAATTGATGGTACACGCGGGAACCGGTCTTTTGACCGAGGGTCGTCGCGGTGCGCCGCTTCGTTTCTCGACACAGCTCGGTGCGATCCGTATTTATCCGTCATCGTATCTTGGAGATATGTTCTCAGGTGCGGCGATTGCGTACGGTGAGGGTAACCTCGGGTGTACGTGGGATTTCATGTACAACGTCGATACGGCTGTTATGTGGGGGGGAAATCCATCGGTTTCTCGTATCCCTGATGCTCACTTCGTATGGGAAGGGAAATATAACGGAGCAAAAGTTATCGTTATTACCCCTGAGTTCAATGCGACGGCAAAATCAGCTGACCTTTGGATTCCGATCAAAGCTGGTTCCGATAATATCCTAGCCATGGGTGTTATCAACGTTATTTTGAATGAAAAACTCTATAAGCCTGAGTTTATAAAAACATTGACCGATCTTCCGTTCTTGGTTGATGTTGAGACTCAAAAAATGATTCGCCGTTCTGATATGGAACATGCGGCAAATGATGAAGATCATCACAAATATATGGAAGAGTTCTATTGTATGAATAAAGCGACCGGTAAAATCGCTTTGATGCCGGGTACTGAGGGAAGCAGTGAGAAATCACTTCGTCTTGATGATCACGGAATCGTTCCGGAACTCGAAGGAAAATGGACTATTACCGATATGCACGGTCATAAACGTGAAGTGACCACCGTATTCGAAATGCTCAAAAAATCAGCGGCAAAATTCAGCCCTGAATCGATCCAAGAGGTAACCGGCGTTCACCCTGATACAACGCGTCAGCTTGCGCGTGATATCGCGATCCCTAAAGTTGTAGAGATTACAACCGGATTCTCGTTGAACAAATATTTCAATGGTGTTATGACCATTTGGAACGTTGCTTCAATTTGTGGTCTTACGGGACGTATGGGACCATACGGCGGATTGAATACGGAAAATGAATTTACCCTCTCAGGACTTGGCGCATTGTCAGGATTTAGTGGTAAATATAATGCCCGTTTCGGATCAGGTTTCGTCGGTGAGTTCGTATTTGGTGACGGTATGAAAACGTTTGATCAATACTTCAGTGACGAAGATGTCAAACGTGCTCAAAACGGTATGTCTAAAGATGAGTATATGGCAGTATTGTCTGAAATGCTTAAATCAGGAGAAAACGATAAAATCAATCAGGCTTCTAAACGCGGTAATGTGAATAAACCGTGGTGGCAGCCGGACTGTGCTCTTATCGTAGCCGATTCAAAATTCCGTCGTAACAAAGGGTCTGAATATCGTAAAGCGTTCTTGAACAAAACGAAATTTTATGCCTATGTCGATTACCGAATGAGCGAAGCGGCACAGTATGCCGATATCCTTCTCCCTGCGAAATCGCACTATGAAGTATATGACCTTCGTACAAGTCCTGGTTATCACCGTTTTACCAACTTGGCTCAGCCGGTTGCAAACATCAAAAACATCGGTGAATCGATGGATGAGTGGTCAATGTTTACCTTCCTTGCTAAAAAAATGGAAGAGCTGGCTAACCGCTCTGAAAACATCTCTAAAGCAAAAGTACCGGATCATAAAAAATTCGCGAAACCGGGTTTCCATGATTTGACAATCTTCCACAAAGAGTTCACAAACACCGACGAAGAGTCTGAGGGTGCGGGTGAAGTGTATCTCGGAACCGACAAAATGGCGGTACAAGCTGCACTCGAGAAATGTGAGCAGTATGAGCCGTGGACGATGGAGAAAATGTACAAAGTGGGCGGATTCTTATTGATCAATGAAAAAGCGGCAAAATCTTCACCGTTGTACTCGGACCGTCCGTTTAACTCGAATGAAGACCATTTGTATAAAATGGAGCGTCTTGAGACATTATCGGGACGCCAAACGTTCTACGTTGACCATGAACTGTATATTAAAATGGGTGCAGCAACGAATACCGGTATGGAAGGGATCCGTCCTCAGTCTAAAGACTATCCGTATGTATTTATGACGCCGCATGCTCGTTGGTCTATCCACTCGAACTACAAAACGTCACGTACATTATTGCGTCTTCAACGCGGTGTCCCTGCAGCGCAAGTCAACCGTGTGGTTGCAGAAGCTAAAGGGATCAAAGACGGTGATACTATCCGTATCTACAATGCTCTCGGTGAGTTCTATGCAATGGCAAAACTCTCTTCTTCCGCTCCGGCTGATGGATTGGTACTAGAGCATGGATGGGAACCGTACATGTATTTGAAAAACAAAGGGCACAATGAAGTTGTACCAACGGCATTGAACCTTCTTGAGATGGCAGATGGATGGGGTCACTTGAAATTTGGTGGCCTATGGGATGGTAATCAGTACGCTTATGATGGCGCCGTGAATTACGAAAAAGCAAAAGACGTACAGTATTAAGGGGTTTAGATGTCTAAAAGACAATTAGCAATGGTAATGGACCTGAACAAATGTATCGGGTGCCAAACATGTACCGTAGCATGTAAAACGCAATGGACGAACCGTAACGGTCGTGAATATATGTATTGGAATAACGTCGAGACCTATCCAGGTACCGGTTATCCAAAAAACTGGATGGAGCTTGGCGGCGGATTTGACGCTGCGGGCGACCTTCAGCCGGGTGTCATCCCTAACCTCGAAGCCGATTACGGGGTGCCTTGGGATTACAACTACGAATCATTGATGGGCGGACAAGCGGATAGTAATACATTCCACCCGCATATCTCTCCGACTTGGGGACCGAACTGGGATGAGGATGAGGGTGCGGGTGCATTCCCTCAAGACAACTATTTCTTCTACTTGCCGCGTATTTGTAACCACTGTACAAATCCGGGATGTTTGAGTGCGTGTCCGCGTGATGCAATCTTCAAACGTGAAGAAGACGGTGTTGTATTGGTTGACTTGGATCGTTGTCAAGGGTACCGCTATTGTATCGCGGGATGTCCTTACAAAAAAATCTATTTCAATCCGAAAATCTCTAAATCAGAGAAATGTATCCTTTGTTTCCCACGTATTGAGCAGGGGTTACCGCCGGCGTGTGCGCAACAATGTGTCGGTCGTATCCGTTTCGTAGGGTTCTTGGATGATGAAGAGTCACAAGTACACAAATTGGTACATAAATACAAAGTAGCATTGGGTCTCCGTTCTGATTACGGTACACAACCGAATGTTTATTATATTCCTCCGACCGAATCCCCTGCTAAATTTGATGCAGAGGGTAAAATCATCGAGGGTTCAACGCGTCTTCCAGTTGGAGAACTTGAAAAATTATTCGGACCGGAAGTTCATGATGCGATTAAAACTCTCAAAACTGAGATGAAAAAACGTAAAGAGACGGGTGTAAGTGAGCTTATGGATCTATTGATCGCATACCAACACTCTGATATGTTCCGTCTGGACAACAACTACTATCAGCAGGTTGCCAAAGAGAACAAACGTAATCCATTGGCTCCGGTCGATACACGTTACATTGCCGGTAAGTTTACAAAAGCTGGAGGACACCACTAATGAAAAAGCTATTAACGACTATTCTTTCATTGGGTGTTGCCGCTTCTGCGGCACTTGCATCAGAGCATGCGATTAACGCCGTTAAAGTTTCTGAAAAGTTGGATGCGGTTAAAGCCGATTCGGCAGTATGGTCAAAAGCAAAATTTGAAACCGTAATACTGTATCCGCAAACAGCAATCTACATGAATGATAAAAAAGCCAATGCGCTGCCTGAGAATGTAAATCCGAAAGCTAAAAAAGTGCAGGTCGGAGCGTTGTATGACGGTAATAACATCGCATTGCTAGTCAAATGGGCGGATGGAACCAAAGATGTTCAATCGAATGCTTCAACAACCTCGTACAGTGACGGTTTCGCAGTTCAGTTTGCCGGTATATCGAAAGTTCCTCAAGTACTTCCATACATCGGTATGGGATCGGAAGGACGTCCTGTTGTAGTACACCTTCAAAAAGCGATGGAAACAGTGTATGAGCCAAACGGCAATAAAGACGTCGCACATCAGATCAACCGCCAGCAAACAGGTCTATTCGGCAAAGAACTGGCAGAATTCGATGCAAAAGTGGCAGCTTTGGGGAACCACGATTATGAGAAAGTTTTTGTGGGAGAAGGGTACCGCTCTTTGACCGAAATCAAAGACGGGTCTGTCAAATCAAACGCAGCCATGACGTATGCAGCAAACGGTTGGACGGGAACGCTTAGTCGTCCTCTCAAAGACGCGTATGTCAATCTGAACGGAACAGTACCGGTTTCGATTGCGGTATGGGATGGTTCAAAAATGGGCCGTAACGGAATCAAAAACCTGAGTCCGTGGATCGCGATCAATCTAGAGGGGCAAAAGCCAAATGCCGCAATGCACGCCGAACTGACCACTGATTCCAAAGGTGATCCGGTAAAAGGTAAAGAAGCAGCTGCCGCAAACGGATGTAACGGATGTCACCAAATCGAGACCTCTGATCCGGTTTCATTCTTGTCACCGTCACTCAAATATGTAGGTGGGTATTCTTCGGTTGCTTATTTACGTGAATCAATCTTAAAACCGTCTGCTGTTGTTGTACCAGGTTATAATCGTAATGCACACGCCAATACCCCTTGGTATAATATTGAAAAAGGGAAACGTGTCTCGACGATGACCGATTACGGTTTCTTGGATAAAGAGACGGTTGATAATATCGTAGCGTATCTCAAATCTCTCAAAGCGGAGGTAGAATAATGAAAAAAGTTGTATTGCTTTGTGCCGCGCTGGTATTCAGCGCATTTGCCAACGAGCCTGAAGAGTTCGAAGGTCTTTTGACAACTCCGGGATGTGCCGCTCAAGGTGCATTTGCCGATTGTTATTTGGAAAATTATGTGTGCGGATCGGATGGTTGTTTTCGTAAAACCGAACCAGGTGTGACGACAAAAGAAGCAAAGTATGCCCTTTATCAACACAATACGGGTAAAGTCTATACGATCGATACCACAAAATTGAAACTTTCCGAAATGCGCGAAGGGATCAATAAAAACGGTGTTGTTGTTCTCGGAACACTCGACGAAGCGACCAATACGATTATGGCGACAGAATTCAAATCTCCGCCACCACCTAAAAAATCGTTCTTTAAAGGGTGTTTGTAACACCTCTCTAACCCCATTGGGGTTAGTCTTAATTGTCTAAACTTTGCTGTCTCAAAGTCCTCCTATGACACAATCCCTTACTTATTTTCAGGAATCATTATGAATAACGAATATCGTCTCTATATCTATGCTTTTTTATCTCGTGTTATGAGTGATATCCCTGATCGTCGTTTTATCAATGATCTCAAAAACAATAGTTCACTTTTAGAGATTATCGGTGAAGAGACAAATGAGTGGATCACGACAACAGATACCGAAGAGCTGTATGAGCAGCTTAATACCGATTATACGTCGATGTATGTTCTAAATACGCAGCCAGTAGAATCGTTTGTTCTGGATGCCAAAAATGAGACACTTGTAGGGTTGCAAAATCCGGTAATGGGTTTTTATTTTACACACGGGTTTGAAGTAAATATGGATCAAACACAGATTATGGCACCGGATCATTTGGGGATTGAGTTTGCATTTATGCAAACATTGGTGTACCGGAATGAAGTGAAGTCGCAATTTGAATTTTTGGATCAGCATATATTTCCGTGGGTAGTTCCTTATATGATGGGGATGAAGAGTATGGCAGATACACCGTTTTATCGTGATATGTGTGATTTTATTGTTGAGTTTTTAAGTGCTGATTATGAATACTTGGCACAAGGGTCTATCAATGGGTAATATCAATTTCGTCCAAAAAAATAACCTATTCAGTTTTACGGCGACCCGTTGTTTACGCAATGAGTACTATCATAACGATTGCACAATCTGTATTGATATCTGTCCCAAGGGAGCTTTTCATATCGTTCGAAACAAATTGACTTTGTTCGAAAATGAGTGTGTTGAGTGTGCAGGATGCATCGGAAGCTGTCCTACCGAAGCCTTGGAGATAGAGAGTTTCGATCCTAACGGATATGCCGCATCGTATCAACATATAGAAGAAGCCCCGACACTTTCGTGTAAAGTGACAACACCGTGTTTGGGTGTATTTGATGTCGAACACTTCAGTGTGATGGCTCTTCGGGGTGAGCGAAACGTGACATGTGATATGAGTCATTGTGCGGGGTGTGTTCTTAATGAAAACGGAAAATTAGAAGAGGCAATACGGTCAAAAATCGGTGCAACAAACCAATTTTTAGAGACGATAGATAGCCCTCATCGGATAGAGACGATAGAAACGAAAGAGGAGCAAGCAGATCGGCGTGCCCTTTTCCGCAAAGGGTTTGAGAAAGTTAAAGAATCTCTCTCGGAAAGCTCAGTGGCTCACATCTCTATGACAGTAACACATCATAAGTTAGCGGATATGAAGATGCCGCTGAAACGTATATTGCTCAAAAACTCTCTCAAAGAGATTGTTACGGGATTGGAGAGAACGGAATTTAGTGAAAGTTCCCCCCTCTTTTTTAACAAGCAGATCAGTTTTGAAGCATGTACCAACTGTGGCGATTGTACCCAATTTTGTCCGACGGATGCACTTTTTCCGACCTCTGACAAACAAGGAATCTTTTTCTCTCAGGGCAAGTGTATCGGATGCGGTATTTGTGAGGATATATGCAAGCCCAAAGCAATAAGCAAAAAAGAGGGATTTAATTTAGTAAATATTGCGTACGATCGCGCCGAGCAGATGGTCTATTATGAGATGGTGACATGTCATGAATGCCGCTGCCCTTATCCGTATAAGGGTGGCGATCCGGTATGTGACCGATGCGCGAGTTTTATAAAAAGCAATGCTAATATGTTTACATTAGCACGGGATATGTAAGTAAGGGGCTACTTCTTATCCATAGCCTCTTTGGCCCCTTTTATGGCGCCGTTCATCGCCGATTTGGCAACACTCCACGCCCGTACTCCCATCGCTTTTGCTTCTTGAGCTGATTTTGATTGCAGAAGTTTATTTCCCTGCTCCGTTACCCCGCGCTTTAGTTTCGAGAGGCGGGTGCGCAACAGCTCTACCGTCTCTTTTGAGAGGTGTTTGATCTCTTCGGTATCAAAACGGATATCTTGGCTCATGGACTCTAATTTGGCAATGATAGCGGGTGCATTACGATGGCTGAGAGAGTGGATAACCTGAGTAAAGAGAGTATCAATGTGATCGAGTTCGTTTTCGATGGTTTTGTACTCATCCCGATAGAGGGCTTTAACCTCTTCAGGAACATAGAGGAGGTATTGATGAAATTTTTCGATCGACTTGTAGAGGGCGGAACGTATACCGAGCAAAGTACCCCGCAAAATTGTATCGGCTTGATTCGGTGTTGCTTCAGCAAGATTGAGTGCCGTTTGGAGAATACTGGCTAAAATTCGGCGAATACGGATCGCATTGAGGACATTGGCATTGAGCGTTTCAAAGGTGATCTCTTTGATAATCTCATGAAGGGTCTCTTCGATGTCAGAAGCGCGCTCTAAGGTCGTAATAATGGCACTCTCTACCATCTCTTCGAGAATATCAAGAAGATCAACCGACTGGATTTTGATCTGGTGGAGTTTCTCCAGCATCGCATCATCTTCGCTGAACATTTTTTCCAATACATCAAAGAAACGGTATTTTAGCTGTTGAAGTTCATCGCTTTTACGGGCAATGTGGCGCTCTATCTGCTCTTTTTGAACCATTAGATCTTCGAGTTCATTGTGGAGGGAGAGGGTTGTCTCTTTTAATGTATTGACCGTTACTTCACGCAGCTCTTGAAGGGTTAAAACCGTGGGGTTTAACCCTGAGTAGCGTCTTTGAATCTCATTGGCAAATGTATCTGTTTTCATCATTCGATCCTTTATAGTACCATTTTGATATGGGGATGCGCTTTGAGCGTTTCGTAAAAATAGGTTCGTTCGTCTTCATTATGAATCAATAACTCTAAGTTCATGCTAATGTATTTACCGTTACTGCTCGCTTTTGAGGGTTCGAGGGAATATTTCCGTTCACAGAATATTTCCAGTGCAGCAATCTCGATTCCAGCGCGTTCATTTGCGACTACTTTGTAACACCATGTACAAGGGTATTCTAATTCAAGCTTCTGGGGTAAGTCGTTGATAAGTTCCACTTTTGCCTCCTGATTTGGTTTCAAGCTGGATAGGGCCGATCACCATCGATTTATCTATCGCTTTGAGCATGTCATAGATAGTGAGCAAGCCGATGCTCGTTCCGGTCAATGCTTCCATTTCGACCCCTGTCTGACCGCTTAGCTTTGCCGTGACGATGAGTTTGAATCCCGGGAGTGTCGGAAGTTCTTCAATATCACAATGAACCCCTGAGAGATTGAGCGGATGGCACATAGGGATGATATCGGAGGTCTTTTTTGTCCCCATTATGGCAGCTATTACGGCTGTTTGGAGAACAGGCCCTTTTTTAGCCGTTTGATTGACGACAGCATCAAAAGCCGCTTGACTCATGGTAATGAGTCCGCTGGCAACTGCGATACGTGAGGTAGTGGTTTTATCAGAGACATCGACCATTTTCGGGCGATCACGCTCATCAAGATGGGTTAAATTCATTATAGCTCTTTGCAATACTTTTTATTATTATAGCTAACAGAGGTAAATTAGAATGTGATTAAAAAATGATCATAGCGGGAACCAAAATTGGGCTATAGTTTCGAGATATTAATTGAGGGAGATACAATGCAAGATTTAGTGCGTAGCTATAGTGCTAATGCTCCATTGATCCAAAAATTTATTTTAACGACGTTGAGGAAAGCGAGTCCGAAAGCCTTTAATATGCAGCTTTCGGCCAATTTATTTAAAACATTTCCGAGCCTTGAGCTCATTTATAAAACGGATGAAGGATTCGTCCAAAACTCACCCAATATTTACCTGAACAAGGAAGAACATTATCATGTCGGAGCGGATCGGGGATATCTGGTGGATGAGGTCGCTCTCCAGCAAGGGTATTACATCAGTGAACCCTATATCTCTACCGCAACGGGACACTTGTGTATAACGGTTGTGTATGCCGTTGAAGACGGGTATCTATTTTTCGATTTTAGACTTCGTAAGTTGTTGGAGAGATTTGCCTTAATTGAAAAAAATAATTTGTTTAAATATCTGCACAGGTCGTCATACGCAATTATCGGAGGGGGACTCCTCTTTTTTGGAGTGTTTGTCGTTTTATACGGTTTTTATACCTTTGGGGGGTATCTTTTTGCCACTGAACCGCTCTCTATCGATGCGGTATTTAAACCGATCATTGCGCTGACGTTAGGACTTGCGGTATACGATTTGGGGAAAACTATTTTTGAGCAAGAGGTATTGCCTCGGACGCAGCATATCAGTGAAACGTTTAATGCAAAAACGCTGATGAACTTTTCGGTGTCGATCATTATTGCGTTGCTGATCGAAGCGCTGTTGGTCGTCTTTAAAATTTCGATCCATGATTATAAAGATCTGCCGTATGCATCGACATTGATCGCTTCATTGGCCTTTTTGCTCCTTGTGTTTGCGGTCTTTATCTATTTGGTGCGCAAAAGCGAGAAAGAAGCGTCTCCTAAATGTGTTGAAGAATAAGGTTACGACCACGAAATAGAGGTGATTTCAGCTTGTGATCCCAGTCGCATCGGAGGGCCCCAAAAGCCGATTCCGCTGTTGACATAAATATGGCGGTTAGGAGCAAGCGGATAAAGCCCTTTGACATAGGGTTGTGCCAGTTTCACTACATAGTTAAACGGCCAAATTTGACCTCCATGGGTGTGTCCGCTGAGGATCAGTGAGGGGGCAAACCCTTCTAGATACTCTATATACTTTGGCTGATGGGCTAAAAGGAGTGTCGGCGCATCAGGGGGGATGTTTTTAATAGCATCCCTGATATCGGGGATATGGGTTTGGGTACGAAAGCCAAAAAGATCGTAAACTCCGACAATGTAAAAATCATCTATTTTAAAGGCACTGTTTTCCAAGACATGAATCCCGAGCGTTTTCACGAAAGAGATCGTTGTATTCAATGAGTGAAAATATTCATGGTTTCCCACCACGTAAAAGGTTCCGTATCGGCTTTTGAGATGACGCAGTTCACTGACAGCATCTTTGATAACGTCGATATGCGCATCGGATAAATCACCGGTTATGGCAATGAGATCGGGGTTAAGGTGATTGATCATAGAGACGCTTTTGGCAACAAACTCTCTGTCGATCAATCCACCGATGTGGATATCGCTGATTTGGACAATACGGTAGGATTTTCCGCCAAAGCGGTTTTGATTGATATCAACAAATTGAACCGCAGGCTCTTTCGCCCCTTCAATAATTCCGGCTCCCAGATAAGCACTTCCGAGGCTTAAAAATCCGATATCGGTGGCACGTTTAAAAAAAATCCGTTTTTCGGAATTAAATGGGATGTTTCGCTGTAGGAGATGGAGCAATTCGTACAGTATGATCCCCATAAAGAGGATAAAACCGATACCGATACTCAGAGAGAGGATGAAATAAATGAATTTAGGAGGGCTGAGGAGATAGCGGCTCAAAAGATAACCTATGATTCCCACCATATTGAGTATTAGGAAGGCCAGAAGGATGGTACGGGTATGTGGTTTTATATGCAAATGGCAAACGATTCGTGTATAGCCCAGATAGTGAACCATCGAAAAAAAGAGGGTTACAATCAGAGGGAAGAGCGGATTCATGTCGTTAGTGCATTGAAACGGATTTTTGCCTCTTCATATTCGTGCGGATGGTTCAGATTGGCAAAAAGGGCATCATCACTAAAATCAAGGTAGAGTGTGTTGGAAGCAGCGAGGAGTTTCCCAAGACGGTGATCCCTCTCGGCTAACATGCGTTCAAACTCTCCTAACAATGAGCGGTGATAGAGTCCGCACATGGGATGGCTCCCCTCGCTCGTTCGGGCGATTACCGTATCCAGATTTTCCGTATCGGCATCTATGAGTGCTTGAAATACCTTCTCATCCACAAACGGCGTATCGACACTCAAGACGAGTACTCTCTCCTCTTTGAGTTCTCTAAACATACTGACGAATCCTGCGGTTGGAGCATAGTCAACATCGGCGGGGTCAAGGATAAAGGGAGCATCAAAATTAAATTTATCACGACTTTTGGCAGAGATATACACATGGGAGAAGATCGTTTTTAAGCGCTCATATTGATACTCTGCAAGGCTCGGGTATCCTCCGAAAGGAAGGAGTGATTTATCCGCTCCCATACGAGAACTTTTACCTCCGGCGAAGAGGATGCACGGCGTTGTAATCATTGTTGTGCGAAGGCCGTTGAGAGGATAAATAAACGCATGAATGCCTCCGATACTAAAGTACGACTATTATAACAATATAGAGATTAATCGAGTTCTTGAGACGAGAGGGCAGTGGTGGAAATTAATTGTAAAACTGCAGCCGATGAGAGATTATGAGTATGGATAAACGCTTGGATTTTTTCGATGTTGAACCGCTCTATGGCCTCAACGGTCTCTAAAAGCTCTCCAAGTACCCCTTTATGCTCGAGCAAAGCTATCATCACCTCTTCAGAGAGGTGCATATCTTTGAGGATGAGGCGCAATGGCATCGACATAACAGCACTTGAGAGTGACATAACCCCGACAAAAAAAGCTTCTCCCATTGCATCGGATGTTGCACGGGGATTGAGAAGTTTATAAAATCCTTTCATCAGTGCGGTTCTTCGTGAGACCATTTGCATCAGGAGCGATTGGGTAGGGGAATGGTTGATATGTTTTCCGTACATTAAGAGAAGGAGCCATTGGGAGAGAGGTTTTCTCCCCAATAGGGTCAACACCTGAGCTATCGAAGATATTTTTATTCGTAAAGAGAATGCACTGGAATTGATGTATTGAAGCAGTTGAATCGTGAGTTCGGGATTGGATTCAAATGTCATAGTAAGCTCTTCGGTGGTGGTGGCACTCGATGTGAGCATATTATAAAGGCGGATTACCGTTAACAGTTTTGAGTCGACACTCTGATGCTCAACGCTAATCGGTTCACTGAAATAATACCCCTCTACATAGGGAAAGCCGATCGATTTGGCGATAGCGTACTCTTCTTGGGTATTGACGTCGGTTGCAATCATTTTAAGAGAATAGGGGTTGATAAGTTTTGAGAGTTTGGCCATATATTCTTGAGAGAGATTTTTAATATCTACCTTGAGATAGCTAAGGATAGGAAAAAGAGGGGTAAGCTTTTTTAATGTTTTGGTTTGGATATAGGAGATATCGTGAAGTGCAAAACAATATCCCAATCCATGCAGTTCGATAATCCGTTCATAACTTTCATGGTTGAGTGTGATCGAATCGGGTAATGAGAGGATAAATAACTGCTTTGGAACCGAATAAATGATTCCACTCATCAAAAAGGTATCATCAATTTTGATAAACCCCTGAACATCCCCTAAAACATTATGGATACAGAAGGTGTTGATAACCGAAGCGATCAACGGAGCTATATGCGAACTATCTTCATGGCTCGGGATATCATAAAACAAATCGTAAGCGATCAGTTCTCCCGTATGATCTATAATAGGCTGTCGTCCTATAAATTGCAGTGAAGCCATTAAAACATATACCCTTTTAGACTAAATTCAATCGCATTTAGCCGTGTAAACCATCCATTAACATCCTCTTTTCCTATATAAATCCCTTTATTGCTCGCATTATTTAAAAAGCGAAAAATCTCTTCTTCCAATTCAATTGCGGCGGATGCTTCATCGTGCATCCCTATCGCTTGGAGACTCCCTTTTAGGGAGTGAATCATCCGTTTAATGTGATGGATATCATCAGGCTCGACATGTTTGTTTTGGATGAGTTCAAAAGCTTTCCCTATTTTTTGAATAGATAGAAAAAGCTCATCAAGACTATCGCGTAAAATTTCACGTAACATAAGATCCTTTTTTGTTAGGCAAATTTTTTAGAGACCATATCTTCAAGCATTGTAAAGAGGATGTTGGTAGCCGCTTCGATATCTTCGATATTTTTAAGGATGAACTTTTTATCTGCTTTTCCTTCTGCTGCAATGGTGTCAAGAATCTCTTTGACTTTTCCATGAACGCGTGCGTGCGGTTCGATAATATCACTGTACCCTTGAGTTGATCCGAAATGCTCTTTGCCGTATGCTTCATACCATTTGCCAAGACGGCAATCATGGTGGCTGATGACGTCAACTTTATCATGCTGTTTGAGTTTAAAGATTTTAGCATAATTTGAAACTTTGAAAAGAACGTGATCAATTTCGACGAGAGAGACAAAAAGGCGCTCAGACGCATGGTTAACGACGTCACTGGTCTCGTGTGCTTTGGTATCAAGTGATTTGGTTGTCGTTTGCAGTAGATCGGTTTTCTCTTTGGATGCACTGCTCAGTAATTGAGATTGGAGGGCTTTTGTTTTAATCTCTTCGACACTTTTGTTAAGGTGAACAATGATCTCCGTAATGTCTTCAGCTGAATCTTGGGTCGATTCGGCGAGTTTTCGCACTTCATCGGCAACAACGGCAAACCCTTTTCCGTATTCTCCGGCGCGCGCGGCTTCGATGGCGGCATTGAGTGCCAAGAGGTTCGTTCGCTCGGCGATCTCTTTAATGAGAGTCATGGTCTCATTGATCTCTTCGGCATTGGCCGAGAGTTGTTCAATCTCTTTAACGGTATCTGTCATTGAATCGTTGAGTTGTCGCATCGAGCTGTCCATCTCAATGATGTTATTGGTCATCATTTTCGATTCTGTTGCGGTGAAGTTGGCGTTGACTACGACTTGCTTGAGAAGTTCGGTGTTTTCTAATACCCGTTTTTGGATGTAGGTGAGGTTTTTAGCCAGCCAACCGTCATTTGACTCTTCAATCCCCTCTTTGAGGGCAAAATTTTCCGTGGCATCAATCCCATTGACTAAGGTCGTGCTGACATTATCGACGGCTAATGCCATCTTCATAAAATCTCCCTTCATCCCCTCGGTATAGATCCGTACGCATCGGTTTCCCCCAGAGAGTTCGGAGATGACGTGGCTGGTGCTTTTGACAAACGACTCCATTTGATCGGCGGCACTGTTGAGGGCGAGTGCGACAATGCCGAGAGAGTCGGTTTCGTTAATACGGTTGATTCGTGTACTGAGGATACCGTTTTCCAAATCTTTTGCCATTTCAAGAATTTGGGTTAAAAGCTCTTTATGGCTTTCAGAAAAATCATCAAACATTCCCATGGTGTCTCCCTTTAGTGTTGATTTTGTAGAGTGTAAATGTAGTGCTCATAGCTACCGCCTTGCTGCGAAGCCTGCGAAATCAAGTATTCCCGTGCTGTTTCAATATCGTATTGGATTTCGAGCTGTTTTAGGCGATCATACAGCAGTGTAATATCCATAATCGCTTTTGGATTGGGAGCGCGCCGTTCGGAGTGGTATCCGATAATATCCCCTTTTGCATTGTAGTCGGGTGCTATGTAGGCGAATGTCCAGTAAAATGAACCGTCTTTGGTCAGGTTTTTTACATACCCATAGACTACTTTTTCCGCTTTCAATTGATCCCATAGATAGGAAAAAACAGCACGCGGCATATCCGGATGACGGATAATATTATGGTTGGCTCCTAGTAGTTGGGCAGTGTGGTATCCTGAAATATCCAAGAATGTCGGATTGGCGTAGGTAATCATCCCTTTCATGTCTGTTTTGGAGACGATGAAATCGCTTTGGTTGAGCTTGCGTTCATTGTGTCCGAGTTTTCGATCGTAACGGTTATAGTTAAACATGGGTTCCCTCCATAAACGATTTTACCGCTTGATAAATTTTGAGCGGTTCCGTTTTGGGGATGAAGAGGTTAACCCCCATATCTTCGAGTTTTTTAACCACTCCGATATTGCTCATCGAAGTATTGACAATGATCGGAATAGAACTATCAATCTCATTTTTGACATACTCGACGACTTGAAAACCGTCCATTAACGGCATCTCGATATCGGTAATAACACATCCGATCCGTTTCGCTACACCCGGTGTTTTTATGGCCCAGCTTTGAAACTCCATACCGTTACTAAAGTAGTGGGTTTCAATCTCTGTTTTATCGAGCGTTTTATGGAGAACCGAGGTCGCAATATGAGAATCTTCGCAGATGATCAACACTTTGTCTGTTTGGATCGGCTGAATATCTTCATACTCCTCTAGCTCATGCATTTTGCGCTGAGTGACGGCAGGGAAGATATCTTCGAGCATCTGCTCGACATCGAGAACGAAGCATATTTTCTCATTTTCTCCGATTCCCGAATCGCTCAACCCCGGTTTTATGAGTGTTTGTTTTTCGGAATGGAGTGAACTTTTACGCCGTTTTCTACTTCTGCGCCGATCTTGGTTGAGTTCGATTTTAGTGATATAGGTCATTTTTGCGTTGGTTGTCGAGGGACGTTCTAGCTCTTCAGCTCGTTTGGAAGCGATCGTTAGAATTTTTTTAACCGGAAAAGCAATGAGGCTTTGATTGAATTCAGAGACGACAAAGATATCGAACTCTTTTAAAGTATGTTCGCTTTTAGGATCATTTCCCAACCACTTGGTCAGGTCGACAATCGGGAATGACTCCCCTCGAAGAACAGCGATCCCCATTTGATAAGGATTGTCACTGAGCCCAGAGGTTACCTGGGCATCTTTGATCATGGCGAATTCTTTGATTTTCGCGATGTTAATACCGTATATTACATCGCCAACGGTTTGAAAAGCAGCTATCTGCATGAT
>NZ_MIBU01000308.1:0-14991 GCF_001830725.1 Sulfuricurvum sp. RIFOXYD12_FULL_44_77 | reverse complement strand
GCGGGACGCGAACTCACCTCCGAAGAGATTTTAGACATCTTCGAGAAAACCTATTTCGGTGAACCGCATGACATCGAGTTTGTCGATTATTCGGTTCTCTCGGAGAGTGCAAAAGAGCACTCCGCCAAATGTGTGTTGGAATACACCCATAACGGCAAAGTGATCCGAAGCGAAGGGCAGGGGAACGGTCCGATCGATGCGTGCAAAAATGCGTTGATGGTGGAGTATTCCCATAACTTTAAAATCCTCTCGTACAGCGAGCACTCACGCGGAGAGCTTTCCAGTGCCGAAGCGGTTGCCTACATCGAGATTCAGACGGAGAGTTTGGATAAATTTTTCGGGGTAGGGTGTGATAACGATATTACCGTTGCGTCGATCAAAGCGATGTTTAGTGCCCTTAATCGGGCGTTTTCGTAACTTGTTTCTTGATTCCTGCTTATGCGGGAGTCGTTCTAATTCCTCTTTAACGCCTTCTTTGTTATAATCGCGCAATTTTATCCAAATGAGAGTATGACTATGATGGATGTCCGCGAAGCCTTTTTGGCCTTTTTTGAATCAAAACAACACGCACGGGTTCCGAGTTCTCCCCTCGTTCCTGATGATGCAACCCTCCTTTTTACTAATGCGGGGATGGTTCCGTTTAAGTCAATTTTTACGGGCGATATCCCTATCCCTGCCAATCCGCGTGCGACCAGTGCACAGACATGTATTCGCGCAGGGGGCAAGCATAATGACCTAGAGAATGTCGGTCATACAGCGCGTCACCATACGTTTTTCGAGATGCTCGGGAACTTCAGTTTCGGTGATTATTTCAAAGAAGAAGCGATTGCCCATGCGTGGGAATTTGTGACCGAAGTGATGAAACTCCCTGTTGATAAACTTTGGGTTACCGTCCATGAGAGCGATGATGAAGCCGAAGAGATTTGGAAGAAACATATTGCGGCAGATCGCATTATGCGTTTGGGAGACAAAGACAATTTTTGGCAGATGGGAGATACCGGACCGTGCGGACCGTGTTCGGAAATCTTCGTCGATCAGGGTGCGGAACATTTTAACGGCCCAGAGGATTATATGGGGGGAGACGGGGATCGTTTCCTCGAAATTTGGAACCTCGTATTTATGCAGTATGAGCGTAACGCCAAAGGTGAATTAAAACCTCTTCCGAAACCGTCTATCGATACGGGGATGGGGCTGGAACGTGCGACTGCCGTACTCGAAGGGGCTTTGAGCAACTACGATTCGACCCTTTTTATGCCGATTATCCGTCGTGTTGAAGCTCTTATCGGTAAACCCTATACCTATGCAAGCGGTGCGTCGTACCGTGTTATCGCCGATCATATCCGTACGGTGACGTTCCTCCTCTCTCAGGGAACGAATTTCTCGAATGAAGGGCGCGGATACGTTCTTCGCCGTATTCTTCGCCGTGCGGTTCGTCACGGATACTTGCTCGGATTTACCAAACCGTTTATGTTTGAAGTAGCGGGAACCGTAGCGGAATTGATGGGGAAACAATACCCCTACATCGTCGAAAAACTAAACGTAGTCAAAGAGCAAATCATGCTTGAAGAGGAGCGTTTTTTCAAAACGATCGCTTCGGGGATCGAACTCTTTAACGAAGAGTTGAAAAACACCAAAGAGACCTTCAGCGGCGAAGTGGCGTTTAAACTTTACGATACCTTCGGATTCCCTCTCGATTTGACCGAAGATATGTTGAGGGAGAAACATCTTTCCCTCGATGTAGAGACGTTTGAGACATTAATGTCAGAGCAACGCAAACGGGCGAAAGCGGCCTGGAAAGGTTCGGGCGATGCGCACGTCGAGGGAGATTTTAAAACCCTCCTTGAGACGTTCGGCGTTAATACCTTTATCGGGTATGCCTACACGAAAGCTCCCGTTAAAATCCAAGCCCTTTTGGGTGAAAATTTCGAGCGGGTTGAACAGCTTCATGCCCATCAGCGCGGTTGGGTCCTTCTCGAAGAGACACCGTTTTATGCAGAGAGCGGCGGACAATCGGGAGATACCGGAACTCTGGGGGATAAAGCGACCGTTACGGAGACGAAAAAGTTTCACGGCTTGAACCTCTCCCATATCGAGACGAAAGCAACTCTTAGCATCGGTGAGACTATCGAAGCGGTTGTTGACCCTGAGCGTAACGAGATCGCGAAACACCATTCGGCAACCCACTTGCTCCATGCCGCGTTGTATGAACTTTTGGGGGAACATATTTCCCAAGCGGGTTCATTGGTCGAGCATAACCGTCTCCGTTTCGACTTCTCACACCCTAAAGCGATGTCTCATGAAGAGATCGCTCTCGTCGAAGAGAGAGTGAACTACCATATCTTCCATGCGCTGGAGGGGATGACTCGTGAAATGAGTATCGACGAAGCGAAAAAAAGCGGAGCCAAAGCGCAGTTCGGTGAAAAATACGGCGATACAGTACGTGTTGTTAATTTTGGAATGGCTTCGGTTGAGTTTTGCGGCGGTATCCACGTCGATAATACGGCAACCATCGGAACGTTTGTCATCGTAAAAGAGAGCGGAGTCAGTGCGGGAGTTCGACGTATCGAAGCGGTGTGCGGTAATGCCGCCTATAATCTCTTTAAACAACAGCGTCACCTTCTCGAAGAGGTGGAAGCATCGGTTAAAAACCGCGATGTATTGGCGGGGATTGAACGTCTTAAAGAGCAGGTGAAAACCCTAAAAACTGAAATGAGCACATTGGCGTCGAGTGCTAAAGAAGAACTTGCCGTTACGATGATGGGGAACACGGCGGTTGTCGTAGCCGAACTTACAGCGGGCGATATCAAAGAGCGTATCGATGAGCTTAAAAATCAGCACGATTCGGTTGCGGTGATTTTGTTCCAAATCAAAGAGGATAAAGTGCTCCTCGCGGCGGGTGCTAAAAATACGACTGTCAAAGCGGGGGATTGGATCAAAGCAATCGCACCTATCCTCGGCGGCGGCGGCGGCGGACGTCCGGACTTCGCCCAAGCGGGTGGAAAAGACGCTTCGAAACTCACTGAGGCCAAAGAGGCGGCATTGGCGTATGTCACGAAGGAATTGGCGGTATGAAAGAGTTCCTCGTGGAGACTTTTGCCCATCATCGTACTCTCATCGTTTTTTTACACGTCATCAGTGCCGTCATTTGGGTCGGTGGGATGATCGCTATCCGATTTGCAACACACCAGTCACTCGCACTCATTAGCGATCCAAAACTCCGTTTAGAGCGTGCGGCGCATACGCTGAAACGTCTTTTCACTATCGTAATGCCGTTTGTAATCCTCCTTATTATTACAGCGGTTTTAATGGCGGTCGGTCTCGGATTCCGCGCAGCGGCGATGGACCCTATGGGTAATGTCATCGATGAGTATGCGATGAGTATCTATAACACCGTTCATATCAAAGAGGCGATTTGGTTGATTATGGCCTTGAATTTGGGGGCTATGATGTGGCGCAGAGCAAAAGCGGAAAAAGCGCTTAAAGAGGGGAATCTCGAAAAAGCCAAAGAGATGCTTGGCCTTATCGCAAAATATATGGTTCCGGTCAATATTGCGCTGGGTGTTATCGCTATTTTTATCGGTGTGGTACTCCGAAACGCCTATTAAGCCATGATACGCCTAGCGTCCTCCTCCATCACCCGCGCCGAACTTCTCAAAGCGGCGGGTATCCCTTTTATCCAACAATCCATCGATTTCGATGAAGATTCCATTATTGCAACGTCCCCTAAAAATTTTGTTTACCAAGCGACACTCGGAAAATACAAAGTCAATTTGGAAAAATTCGGCTGCAGCGATTATCCCCTTTTGGTTGCTGATACCGTGGTTACGGCACAAGGGAAGATTTTACGCAAAGCGAAAGACGAAGCCGATGCAAGGATGATTTTAGAAACCCAAAGCGGCTCGGAAGTGGCTATTATTACTTGTATGATTTACAAGACTCCTCGCTTGGAATTAATAGATATCTCGTCGACGCACTATTTTTTCGACCAATTTGATCCACAAGAGGTTGAAAATTATCTCCGAAGCGGCGATTGGCGTGGTAAAGCAGGTGCGTGCATGGTAGAGGGGTTTTGCAAACCTTACATTCGCGAAGTGCGCGGTTACGAGAGCACTGCCATGGGGCTTTGTGTTGAAATTCTCCAACCTTTTCTATAGGAGGCTGCTATGAGATTTAGAGTTATCGTATTGATCGGATTATTGTTTGTCGGATGTGCAACGACACCGGTAACAAACCGTACACAGTTCATGATGATTTCGCCCGACCAAGAGATGGCTTTAGGAGTCAGTGAAGCACAAAAAGTGGTACAAAGCTCTAAAATAAGTACCGATAAAGTGCTTCAAGAGCGAATTAAACGGATCGGCCAGCGTATTGCGGCAGTGAGCGGGCGAAGCGATTTTGCATGGGAGTTTACGGTGATCGATGACGCAACTCCTAATGCCTTTTGTTTGCCGGGGGGGAAAGTCTTTTTTTACACGGGGATTTTGAAAATTACCGAAAATGAGGATCAGATCGCTACGGTGATGGGGCATGAGATTGCCCATGCCCTCGCACGTCACGGGGCAGAGAGGATGTCGATGCAAACGGTCAGTAATCTGGGTGCTCAGGTTTTAGCCGCGGCATTAAATGTCCCTCCGGAGTATCAAAACCTTTATGCGCAGGCGTACGGTATAACATCACAAGTCGGTCTTATTCTCCCATACAGCCGAAAGTTTGAGCATGAAGCGGATCAAATAGGTATTTATTTGATGTGGAGGGCGGGATATAACGCGTCACAAGCCCTCAAATTTTGGGAAAATATGGGACGTTTGTCGAAAGATTCCAAAAAAACACCTCCATTTTTATCAACTCATCCTGCCGATGATGAACGGATTCGAGAGATTCGTAACTACATAGCACAGCTCCCCTCTCAGCGATGAATAATCCCTACTCAAGCGAGTTAAACGCACTAAAGCGCTCAGGTCGCTATCGTGAGCGCCGTATTCGTGATGATTCTCTGCTCGATGCTGCATCGAACGATTATTTGGGACTGGCGCATAATAAAGAACTTCATAGGAGGGCGTGCGAGACACTTACGCTCTATAGCGACCATGCCCCCAAAGCCTCGATGCTGGTCAACGGCTACCATCCAATCCATGCCGCCTTTGAAGAGGCATTGTGTCGCGCCAACGGATTTGAGGCGGGGATTGTGATGGGAAGCGGATTTAACGCCAACATCGGTCTTATTGAAGCCCTTGTCCGTAAGGGGGATGTTCTTCTGATGGATGAGGAGTATCACGCCAGCGGTGTTGCAGGCTCACGTATGTGTGAGGGGGAGGTGATTTTTTTCCCCCATAATGATCCATTCGCTTTGAAAACAGAGCTTGAACGGGCGCAGGGGAAACGGGTTATTGTCGCGGTAGAGGGGATATACTCAATGGGGGGCGATCTTGTTCCTCGAGAGATTATCGAACTTGCCATAGAGCATGAGGCGATTTTGATTTTGGATGAAGCCCATAGCAGCGGTGTGATCGGTGAGCATTTGATGGGGATTCTTGATTATTATGGTATTGCGCCGACTTCGCTGATGATTAAAATGGGGACGCTGGGGAAAGCGTACGGGAGTTTCGGTGCGTATGTCCTCTCTTCTACCCATATCAGCGAGTATTTGATCAATCGTGCTAAAAATGTGATCTATGCCACCGCACCGTCGCTGTACGATACGGCACTAGCCCATTACGCATTGATTTATATACAAACCCATGCGATAGGGTTGCGTGAAGAGATAGCGGCACGGCAGAAAATCGTGAAAGAGATACTGGGAATCACGTGTGCGGGATTGATTGTTCCGATAGAAATCGGGGATAATCGCGAAGTGATGCGGTTGCAAGAGCAGCTTAAAAATGAGATGGGAATCCATGTCGGAGCGATTCGCCAGCCGACGGTGAAAAAAGCGATCCTCCGTCTTATTGCACGGTTGGATATCGAGAGGGCAGTTCTAGCTCAGGCGTGTGAGCGTTTAACACAGATTTGGGTAAAATAGTACTATGAATACGATTCATATCGATCGGCTCAAAATCGCCCTTGGAGATAGAGTGCTGGTGGATATCTCTTTTGATATTCGTCGTTCATTGGCATTGGTCGGACAAAGCGGAAGCGGTAAATCGTTGACACTCAAAGCCCTTTTGGGACTTTTGGAGCCATCATTAGAGATTAGTATCGAGAAACGATCCGATTTTGAGTGGAAGCGGGGGGTATCCCTCTCGTTAGTTCCTCAAAATCCGTTTACGGCACTCTCCCCGCTTACACGGATTAAAGACCAAATGTTTTTAACGCGTGAGAGACAAAGTGAACTGTTTGCTCTGTTGGGTTTGGAAGAATCGCTTTTGGAACGGTTTCCCCCTGAACTCTCAGGTGGACAGCTTCAGAGGGTTGTAGTGGCGATCGCTTTAGGATCAAACCCGAAGCTTTTGTTGCTCGATGAGCCGACTACGGCACTTGATCCTGAGTCAAAAGAGGCTATGATTGCGTTGTTAAAAACATTGCAGGAGAGAATGGGCTTTTCCATGTTGTTTGTTACGCATGATATGAGTGTGGCATCGGCATTATGTGAAGATATTTGTATCCTCCGTGAGGGTCGTGTGATCGAAGCGGGAAAAACCACGGATGTAATTACTCACCCCAAAGAGGGGTACACTCAAGCGCTGATAGACGCTGAATTTAAAACCAGAGGATTTAGAAATTGATCAACTCCTATGACGAAGTACCGCTACGGACAAAAATGAGAAAATATATGCTCATAGGGCTCGGAATTATCGTGATGATTCCCGTCGTTTTTTTAGGGTACCTTATTTATTCTTTCGAGTATGAAACACAAAAACTGATCAAATATCAGCCCCGTTTGACAACGGAGGTCTACGATCGTAACGGGAATAAAATTGCCAACCTTTTTAGTGACGAGCACCGATATTACGTCTCGTATGAAAACATCCCTCCTCGGTTGATTGAAGCTCTTTTGGCGATCGAAGATACGATGTTTTTCGAACATGGCGGGGTGAATCCCGATGCGATTATGCGGGCGATCATCAAAGACGTCAGTGCAGGGAAACTCAAAGAGGGGGCGAGTACGATTACTCAGCAGCTGGTTAAAAATACCCTGCTCAATCGTGAGAAAAAATTCTCCCGTAAATTTAAAGAGGTGCTCTACGCTATCCGTATTGAACAAGAACTCTCCAAAGAGCAGATTTTAGAGCGTTATTTCAACGAAATCTATTTGGGACACGGATATTACGGGATCAAAACGGCATCGGACGGCTATTTTCGCAAACCTCTCAAAGAGTTAACCCTAAAAGAGATTGCAATGCTTGTCGGTCTTCCGAAAGCCCCTAATTTTTATTCCCCGACCCGAAATTATGAGTTAAGTCTAGGACGGGCAAATCGTGTTATCGGACGGATGTATGAACTGGGATGGATCGATCAGGAAACGTATGAAAAAGCGACCCAAGAGCGGCCGAAAGTTTACAATGATACCCTCAGCAAAAACTCGGGTCCCTATATTATCGATGAGGTAATGCGTCAGCTCGGCGATGCATTCCCCGATATTCGCAGCGGCGGATACAAGATTTATACCACTATTGATATGCGATTGCAAGAAGCGGGATACAAAGCGCTTCAATCGGGTCGTGATGAAATTTTGAAGCGGGCGCAGGAAGCGGGTGATTTGGATGAGAATATGCAGCGTCAGCTCAACGGCGCCCTTATCAGTCTAAATCCTCATACGGGAGAAATCTTGGCGATGGTGGGAGGGTATGATTATGCCCTCAGCCCTTACAACCGTGTGACGCAGGCAAAACGCCAACCGGGGTCGGCCTTTAAACCCTTTATCTATCAAGTAGCGCTCGATAGCGGCATGTCTCCCTCTTCGATGGTCCCCGATATTGCCCGTACCTATACGTATGCGGGGGATGACGGTGAAGAGAAATCGTGGCAGCCGAAAAACTATAAAAACGAATACAAAGGGATGGTCACGATCCGAGATGCACTGACCCACTCCCGTAACTTAGCGACAATCAACATGGTAAGCGATATGGGATTTGGAAAAATCACCGACGGATTGAGACGCTACGGAATTGTTGAAAATCTCCCACCTGACCTCTCTATCGCTTTGGGTACTATCTCTATTTCTCCGATCGATTTAGCGAAATATTATACGATGTTTGCCAGCGGAGGAGCCTTGACGAATCCGATGTTAGTACGTCAAGTGATCACCCCAAAAGGGGAGACGATCCAGTATGAAAACAAAAGCCGTCAAGTCAACACGCCGCAGCAGATCTACCTGATGACCTCAATTTTGAAAGATGTCGTGAGTCACGGAACCGGAACAGGGGCACGTGTGGGCGGGATAGAGATTGCCGGTAAAACGGGAACCACCAATAAAAACGTCGATGCATGGTTTGTCGGCTATTCTCCGACGGTAGAGACGGTCGTATGGTTCGGGCATGACAACAACACTCCGATGCGCCGAAGTGAAACAGGGGGGCGTGCCGCAGGGCCGGTATTCCGTTATTACTATGAAGATATGTTGCGCATTTATCCAAATACCAAACGTTATTTTGATGTGCCGGCAGGAGTCTATGTGGGCTCATCAAGCGATCAAAATTCGAGTGAAACGTTTACCGACACCTCAGTAGCTCCGGATGCAACGCAAGAAGAGGCACCGAAAACCGAAGAAAAACTACTATTTTAACCTTTTTTCTTTGTGGCAGATGAGAGATAAAACCATACCGCTCCTCCGATAACGAAGAGCATAACGGGAGCGAGATAGGGCTTATCGGCTACCATATCGTATCCCTTGATAAGCGCTCCTCCGAAAAGATAACTTCCCCCCCCGACGACGACGGCCCAGATGAGAGCTCCGATGGCATTGTAGGCACTGAATTTCCAAAAATCGTACTTGGTTAATCCGATGGCTAAAGGGACAAGCGTTTTAAGCCCGTAGATAAACTTTTTAACGACGATGATCCAAGAGCCGTTTCGTTTGAGCAGGAGATGAGAAAAGGCGAGTTTTCGACGGTGCTTTTTAAAATACTCCATCATTTCACGCTTATGGTATCGAGACATATAAAACATCAACGAATCCCCGATAAAATTGGCGATCATAGCGATCGTAATAGAGAGGGAAATATCCATTTTCCCCATAAAACTGAGAACTCCCGCACCCAAAAGGGCAACGAATCCCCCTCCGAGTGAGTAGAGGAATAAAACGATATATCCATAGGTCGAGAGATTGGTGAGCATGTCATCCATAAATTAGAGTTTCCTTATTTTGGCTATTTCATCGCGTAGGCGTGCCGCTTCTTCGAATTCGAGTTTTTTAGCGGCCTCTCTCATTTTGAGATTCA
The DNA here is from genome assembly GCF_001830725.1 of Sulfuricurvum sp. RIFOXYD12_FULL_44_77. Taxonomy (NCBI): domain Bacteria; kingdom Pseudomonadati; phylum Campylobacterota; class Epsilonproteobacteria; order Campylobacterales; family Sulfurimonadaceae; genus Sulfuricurvum; species Sulfuricurvum sp. RIFOXYD12_FULL_44_77. The sequence goes on along the minus strand of NZ_MIBU01000308.1, from coordinate 5,614 downwards.
GCTCTTCGATCAGTTTTTTCCGCTCAGCGGCAGGGAGTGTTTTCGCTTTTTTGGAGCGGTTGTATAGATCGCCGACATCTTCGAGTTTGAGATTCTCATCAAGCGAGCGTTTGGTGGTGGTTGGGGTAATGCCGTGTTCGGTGTTATACGCCTCTTGGGTTTCCCGTCGTGCCGTTGTTTTGGCGATCGCCCGCTCCATCGATCCGGTAATCTTTTGCGCATACAAAATAACCCGTCCGTGTTCATTCCGCGCGGCGCGTCCGATGGTTTGAATGAGTGCGGTTTCGGAGCGGAGAAATCCCTCTTTGTCGGCATCTAAAATCGCGACAAGACTCACTTCGGGAAGGTCAAGCCCCTCACGGAGGAGATTGATCCCGATAAGGACATCGAAATCCCCGACACGAAGTCCACGGATAATCTGATTGCGCTCGATAGCGTCGATCTCGGAGTGCATATATTGCACCTTTATCCCCAAATCGGCGAGGTATTTGGTGAGGGCTTCGGCCATTTTTTTGGTGAGTACGGTGACGAGGACACGATCCCCAAGAGCCACCGTTTTTTTAATCTCATCGTGCAAATCTTCGACCTGATTTTCACTCGGTTTGATTGTGATAATCGGATCGAGCAATCCGGTAGGGCGGATGATTTGGTGGGCGATCGTGGTGCTGATATCGAGTTCTTGCGCCGATGGGGTTGCGGAGACGAACATATAATGGGGCGCTTTGTTCATAAATTCATCGATCATCAGAGGACGGTTGTCGAGGGCACTCGGGAGGCGGAATCCGTAATCGACGAGTACCTCTTTACGGCTTCGATCCCCCGCAAACATCCCCCGAAATTGCGGCAAACTCACATGGCTCTCATCGACGATAATGAGAAACTTATCGTGGTGAAGGGTGAAATAGTCGAGCAATGTATAGGGGGCTTCTCCCGGGAGTTTATCGGTGAGATGGCGGGAGTAGTTTTCGACCCCCTTACACATCCCCGTCGCCTGCAACATTTCGAGGTCAAATTCACATCGCTGTTTGAGCCGCTGTGCTTCGACGATTTTCCCTTGTTTATCGAGCTCGTTCAGCCGTTCCCCGAGTTCATCTTCGATCCGCTTGATCGCGCGGGAGAGTTTCTCTTGACCGACGGCAAATTGGCTGGTAGCGTAGATCGTGACCGTTTCTTGTTTTTCGGTCATCGTGTTACTCAGGGGCTCAAAAAAGGTTAAGCGCTCCACTTCATCCCCGAAAAATTCGATCCGAACTGCTTGATCCTGCCAATAGGGGGGATAGATATCGACCACTTCGCCGTTCACCCGAAAGTGACCGCCCTCGAAATAGGTGTCGTTTCGGGCGTATCCCATCTCGACGAGACGTAGAAGGAGCTTTTTTTGGTTGATCTCATCACCGATAGCGATCACCTGCACCATCTTCTCATACTCTTCCGGATCACCGAGCCCGTAGTTAGCAGAGACGGAGGCGACCACGATAACATCATCATAGCTGAGGAGATTCGCGGTGGCAGAGAGGCGAAGCCGTTCCAACTCATCATTGATCGAGCTGTCTTTTTCGATAAACAAATCTTGGCGGGGGATGTAGGCTTCGGGTTGATAGTAATCGTAGTAACTGATGAAATACTCGACATGGTTTTCAGGGAAAAACGAGCGAAATTCACTGTAGAGCTGTGCCGCGAGGGTTTTATTATGGGTCATAATGATCGTCGGAAGCTGTACGCTCTCGATCACCTTCGCCATCGTGTAGGTTTTACCGCTACCCGTTACCCCCTCAAGGGAAACATAGCGTTCACCGTTTTTAATGCCCGATGCGAGAGCATCGATAGCAACGGGCTGATCGCCGGCAGGTTGATAGGGGGTATGGACTTTAAAAATCGGCAATGAGTGACCCTATGATAAATATTCGAAATTATAGCGCAAATGCTGTTTTTCATTATGGATGAGCACCTATAGACTGCTGAGTTAAGGTGAGTTTTTGAATTACCCCTAATGCTTAACTTTTTTTCGAATTTTTGTCGTTGCGTTTTTCTTTTAACGTTTTGGTCGGTGCTTTTTTAACCGCTTTTTTTGAATCTTGACCTTTTGCCATAATATCCCCTTTTTTAGATGTGTTAATCGTATAACTCTCCACACATAGTATACGACTTATACTTAAAAGGCAGTGGCAACTCAGAGGGATTTGGCTAATCCTTTTGGAAGTTCGATCCAAAAGTATGAACTTAATTCATTATTGTAGATTTAGATTCTATACTACCCTTGTAAAATGGTACACAGTTACCTTCAAAAAGGAATAATGGTGCGAATACTCTATTTTCTGATGGCTGCGTGTGCATTGAACGCCCAGACATCGCTTCCGTCTCTAATCGATTCTGCACAAAAAAACGGGCGCATCGAGAGTTATGCACACCAATCCAGTGCTGCAAAGCTGGGGTATGATGCGGCTAAATACTCTTATTTTCCGCGAATCGACGGATTCGGCAATGCCTCTTTTGTCGATCATACGGGCGGGTTTGATGCGAAGCAGACCTACAGCGCAGGATTTAGAGGAGAGTTTATCGTCTATGACGGTTCTCGGAGAGAGAATCTTTTGGATCAAAACAAAGCACTCGAAAATGCCGCCCAACATACCCTCTACGGTGCCAAAAAAGAGCTTTCGCTCGATGTTATACAGCGCTATTTTGAACTCCAAAATACGCGAGATGAGATCAAGACCTATCGAACAATGTCAGAGCAGCTTGAGGGGCAACTGGAGCGTTTGGAGATGTTTAAACGCGCAGGGCTTGCGAGTGAAGATGCCCTTATGCGCCTACGCTCGGAAGTCTCGAATGCCCGCTACGGTATTGAAGATTTAGAGTATCGTGCGGAACGCCAAAAAAGGGAGTTGGAGACGATTACGAATCAAACGATAACCGAGCTTGAATCTTCCGAAGTGCTTCCCCCCCAAGAGGTGCAGATGCAAGAGTTGGATAAGCTCAATGCGCTGAAATACACCCGCGATGCCAAAGTGCATGAAGCAAAGCAAAAAGATGCCTCCAATCTTCCGACGATCAAGCTGGAAGATCAGTACAGTTTTTACGATTATAAAAATGATCCGATTGCCCAGATGCGTGTCGATACCCAAAATAAAGTTATCGCTTCACTCAGTATGAATTTGGTTGATTTTTCGGCTGCATCGACAGCGAAACAAGCACTGATGGCACAAGCACAGGCACAAAGCAGCGAATTGGCCTACGCTGCCAAAGAGGTGGAACATAACCGTCTCTTGGCCGGCCGTTACATTGAGCGCACCCGTATTTTGATCGATAGTTCGGAAAAAACCTATGATGCGGCGACGAAAACCTTTGATGCGGTCAAAAAGAAGTATGAGGCGCGAATCGTCGATTACGTCACCTACCTCGATGCCCTTCATACCCTCACCGATGCCACCAACCAGCTTAGCCGTGCAAAACGGACGCTCTATTATGCCTACGCGGCCTATTATTTTTATGCGGGACTCGATCCCAAGGAGTTTGTACGATGATCAAAACACTATGGATAGCACTTTTACTCACCGCTTCGCTGATGGGGGAAGAGATTTATGCCACGTTTGATGTCGTTGCGCGTAAAGAGGCGAATCTGAATCTGACGACGCAGGGGATTGTTAAACACCTGAATGTCGATGTCGGAAGTCGTGTTAAACAAGGGGCGGTTTTGCTCGAAATCGATAATGATGATCTCGTTGCCGGTATCGATCTCGCACGTGAGAAGCTCAAAAAAGCAAAAATAGAAGAGGAGTTTGCCCGATTGACGTATGAGCGTTACACTCAGGTGAAGAGTGTGATTGATGCGGAGTTGATGGATCAGCACACCCTCGCGTATAAAAAAGCCTCTGCTACGACCTCCGAGGCCAAAGCCTCTTTGCGCTATCAGGAGACATTGCTGGAAAAGACACGTCTTCGTGCCCCTTTTAGCGGTATTATCGCCAGCCGTAACATTGAACTAGGCGACAGTGTCGTAGGGGCATCCTCTCTATTTCGTCTGATCAGTTCGCCGGAGGTAAAACTGATTTTGAATTTTGACGAGAAGTATCTCCACTCTCTCAAAGTCGGTTCCAAAGTCCGTTACCGAGTCGATGGACAGGGCAAAGAGAGGCTCGGGTCTATTTCAAAAATCTACCCTTCGGTCAATGCGAAAAACAGAAAAGCGACGGCGGAAGTGTTGAGTACGAATATCGCTCCGGGGCTTTTTGGTGAAGCCTATATCCTTGGAAAATAAAAATGCGCATTTGGGCATTCTGCCGAAGAAAACCCAGTGTTAACGTAGCTGAGGGAGCTTTGCTTCTCAGCGTTAAGGAATAAATATGTACAAATTTGCCATTAATCGTCCTATTACCACACTGATGCTCGTCATGAGTCTCATTGTGTTCGGGATAATGTCGTTTCGTTCGATGCCCGTTGCCCTGTTCCCTAATATTGATTTTCCGATTGTGACGATTCAGACCGCGTATCCGGGCGCCGATCCTGAGAGTGTTGAGTCCAAAGTAACCGATAAGATCGAAGAGGCGGTATCAGGGATTGATGGGATAGACAAACTCATCTCCACCAGCTATGACGGGCTGAGCGTGGTCACCGTACAGTTTGAACTCACCAAAGATATCGAAGAGGCGGCGAACGATGTCCGTGATAAGATCGGAACGCTCAACCTTGATACGGAGGTCGAATCCCCATCCGTTCAAAAAGTAAGTGCGTCGGGGGCGGCCTCTATCAAACTCTTCATTACCACAGAACATGGTGATCAGATCGCGCTGATGCGTTTTGCCGATGAGCAGATCAAGCCTCGCCTTCAACGCATTCAAGGGGTAGCCAAAATTGATATCGTCGGCTATCGGGATCGCGAAATACGGATCTTTACCGATCCCTTCCTTCTCAATAAATACGGTATCTCTTCGGATGTTCTCCAATCACGTATCAATGCCGAAAATGTCCGATCAGGTGGGGGTAAACTCATTTCTGCGAATAACGAGCTGATCCTAAAAACACGCTCCGATGCTACGAGTGTGGAGCAGTTGAAGAGCCTTAGTATTGCTCCGGGGGTACGCTTGAGCGATATCGCACGGGTGGAAGACGGCCTCAAAGATACGACAAGCTACTCCTCGTATAACGGAAAAGAGGGGGTGTTGCTGGAAGTTCAAAAGATTGCCGGATCGAACGATCTTGAAGTGATTGAGGGGGTCAAAAAGAGACTTCCCTCCCTTGCAACGCTTGCCGGAAAATCATACTCCTTGACACTGGTGGAAGATCAGTCGGAGAAAATCCTTATCAACATCGATAATGTCAAATTTGATCTTCTCTACGGGTCTATACTGGCGGTGCTGATCGTTTTTTTCTTCCTCCGCAACCTTACCGCTACGATTATCTCGGCAATCGCTATCCCCACCTCCATTATCGGAACCTTCGGACTGATCGATTATCTGGGGTACGATCTCAACCGTCTTACCCTTATCGGTTTGACCTTGGCGATCGGTATTTTTATCGATGATGCGATTGTCGTTATCGAAAATATCTCCAAAAAAATGGAACACGGGATGGAACCTTTGGAGGCCTCTTTCGAGGGGGTGAGAGAGATCTCTTTCTC
>NZ_MIBU01000307.1:0-30441 GCF_001830725.1 Sulfuricurvum sp. RIFOXYD12_FULL_44_77 | reverse complement strand
CTTTATGATAAGGGGACTTGGCATCGGCATAAGGACCGCTCATAATCCCCGATTTCATCCAGCTAACCCGATGGATGCCTCGTTTACTATCGGGAAGTTCATCATGGATTTGATCAATGTTGTGACAAACGACACAGTTAATCCCCTCAGAGATTTGATCACTTTTAAGGGCTTTAGTAGCAGCGGAGTCTTTATCCAGTTTTAACGAGGCTATGGCTTCATATTCAGCCGTTGTAGAAGTAACAGAGATACGGGGATTGTGGCAGGCCGCACACTCTATTTTAATCGTATTCAGCGATTTTCGATTATTTTTACGGGCGACATAATCGATCGTTTTTTGAAAATACTCATCGTTATCGTAATGGGATTTTGCATGCCAAGACTCTTCCCACTGCTTCACAATATGGCTATGACAAGCTTTACATTTACCCGAATCTTTAAACTTATCTCCGACTTGAACCGCCACCGCAGCATAAAGACTCACACTGATAATACTCAATAGCCATAATGAACGCATTTGTACCCCTTAACGATGTTTATCTAACCAAACCATTAACCCTTTTTGCGCGTGAAGACGGTTCTCTGCCTCTTCAAAAATCAAACTCTGCTCCCCTTCCAATACCGCTTCACTCACTTCAACGCCGCGATAGGCAGGAAGACAATGTAAAAAGATAGCGTCTTCACGCGCAAGCGCCATAAGGGCTTCATCGACGATGTACCCCTCGAATGCACGTATCCGTTGAGCTTTTTCCTCTTCTTGACCCATTGAAATCCATGTATCGGTCGTTACGACAGTGGCACCTTTAACCGCCACTTTAGGATCATTGGTGATCGTGATTTTTGCACCGCTGTGTTCAGCAAAAGCGAGAGCATCGGCAATAATAGCCGGATCACACTCATACCCCTTTGGGGTTGCGATACGAAGTTCAAATCCGAGCTTAGCTGAGAGCATCAACCATGAATGGGTCATATTATTGCCATCCCCAACATAGGCTACGATCGGATTCTTATCTTTTCCGCACTCCATCATAGTCATGAAGTCCGCCAATAGCTGCACCGGATGGTAGCTGTCACTGAGACCGTTAATGACCGGAACTTTAGAGTGAAGGGCAAACTCTTCGAGCATCGATTGCTCATAGGTGCGGATCATTACCATATCGCACATCGAAGAGATAACACGCGCCGTATCTTTGACCGGTTCACCGCGCCCAAGGTGGATATCACGATTTGAGAGAAATAGGGCATGACCGCCGAGCTGATACATCCCTACCTCGAAACTGACCCGGGTACGGGTAGAGCTTTTTTCAAAGATCATCGCCAGTGTCTGTCCCGCAAGACGGGGTTTGAGTACTTTGGCTTTGACCTCTTTTTTTATCTCTAAACCAATCTCCAAAATCTCTAAGATCTCTTCTTTGGTATAATCTTTTAACGTTAAAAAGTGTCTCACGGTGTTCCTTCGATACAAAAAACAATCATATCATAAAAAAAATTCATTAATTTAAAAGTTGTGCTACTTCTTTAGCATGGTAGCTGATGATGATATCAGCCCCCGCGCGTTTGAATCCTACCATCGTCTCCATCATGACGCGGTTGTAATCGATCAGCCCTGCCGCTCCCGCACATTTGAGCATCGCATACTCGCCGCTGACATTGTAAACTGCCAACGGAAGCTGCGAGGCTTCACGGATATCACGGATAATATCGAGATAGGCAAGTGCGGGTTTCACCATCAAAATATCGGCACCCTGCGCTTCATCTGCCAAACTCTCTCGAATCGCCTCACGGCGGTTTGCCGGATCCATCTGATAGCTAGAGCGGTCACCGAAACTCGGTACCGATTCGGCGACATCTCGAAACGGTCCGTAATAACCGCTGGCAAATTTGGTCGAATAACTCATAATCGGGAGATTGGCGTAACCTCCCCCATCAAGTGCATCACGCAACGTCGTAATAATCCCGTCCATCATCCCCGAGGGTGCAATCATATCGGCACCTGCACGTGCGTGAACCAATGCCTGCTGTGCCGAAATTCCAAGAGTCAAATCGTTATCGACCGTCTCATGGACATGATCGAGAATACCGCAGTGTCCATGATCGGTGTATTCGCAAAAACACAAATCGGTGACGACAAACATTTTCGGGTAGGCACGCTTGATGGCGCGAACGGCTGTCGCAATAATTCCATGATCACACAATGCATCACTGCCGATCGAATCTTTCACGGCAGGGATACCGAAAAGGATAATCGAATAGATTCCAAGGGATTGAAGCAATTCACACTCTTTCAAAATCTCATCCAAAGACATTTGATAAACACCCGGCATCGACGAAACTTCCGTTTTTATCCCCTCACCGGGGCGAACGAATAATGGGTAGATAAAGTCATTAACCCCTACATAAGTTTCACGCACCAGTGAGCGTAGTTGAGGATTTAAACGGGTACGGCGAAAACGCTCCATAAATGTGACTCCAATTAAAAAAATAGTAACTAGATTGTATCGCCTCTTCGTTTAATAATCCATTTTTTAGAAACACCTATTATAATGGCACTAATGAAAACAACAACACCCCTTTTTGAAAAATCATCTATTGCCAATCTCCCTAGTAAATACGGCCCTTTTAAAATCCGTGTCTACAAAGAGGGGATACAAGAGCATTTAGCCATATTTACCGAGAACTTTGAACGCCAAGAGTCGCCGTTGGTTCGGATCCACTCCGAGTGTCTTACCGGTGACACCTTCGGCAGTATTAAATGTGACTGTAACAATCAGTTACATAAAGCGCTGAAATTAATCGCCGAAGAGGGCGGACTGATCATTTACCACCGCCAAGAGGGGCGTAATATCGGCCTTCTCAATAAAATAAACGCCTACTGCCTCCAAGATCATGGGCGTAATACGATCGAGGCCAATGTCGAACTCGGATTTGCTCCTGATCAGCGAACCTACGATGTTGTCGGTGAAATTTTTAAAGATTTCGGTCTTCATAAAATCCGTCTTTTAACCAATAATCCGGCTAAAGTGGACGTCGTAGAGGGGTTGAACGTCGAAATTACGGAACGTGTTCCGGTCATTATCAATCCCAACCCCCATAATGAGGGGTATTTAAAAGTCAAAAAAGAGCAGATGGGACACGATTTATGAGCCAATTAAAGCAGCTGTTAGCGCAACACAATGTGAAGGTTCCCGAAGATTTTTTGGAAAAGATCGCTCAATACAAAGCTCTTCTGGAAAAATGGAACAAAGTTCATAATCTAACGGGAGCTAAAACTCTCCAGCAAATCGATCAGTTTATCCTCGATGCGGTTATTCCTGTAACGTTTCTCCCTTCTGTTACTAAAGCAATGGACATCGGAACAGGGGCGGGATTTCCTGGGATGATTTTGGCAATCGCCCTGCCGCAAACCCATTTTACCCTCGTTGAACCCCTCAGCAAACGTGCGAGCTTTTTACAGTTTGTCAAAGCGGATTTGGGTTTGAGCAACGTGGATGTCAAAGCGCTCAGAGTAGAACAACTCTCAAGCGAGCCGTATGATCTTATTACGTCACGCGCCGTTACCGATACTGAAATGCTTTTAAAACTCTCAAAACCGTTTTGCAGCGAGGGGACTCTTTTGCTCTTTTACAAAGGGGAAAAAGTGTATGATGAAATCGATGAAACACTCGATTACACAATTATTGAGGCGGAAAATCGCCATTATCTGCTCATAAAGAGATAAGACTATGCTAAAACTACTATTATTAATCGGTGTTCTGGTCGGGGTTTATTACCTTTTTTTCAAAAAAAAGGCTCTTACTCCCCCCTCTTCGGATAATTCTCAAGAAGAGGCAATGCTTCCGTGTGCGAAGTGCGGTACCTACGTACAGGTCAAAGAAGCATTTATGCGTGATGGCAAATACTATTGCAGTCGCGAATGTTTGGAAGGCTAACTATGCTGCTATTCGGTCACACCTATGTCCCATCAGAGCCGTTTTACCACATCGACTCGATTGAAGCGTTGCGACACACACCCTCGAATTCCGTTGTCGCCCTTTTTTTTACCCCTGAAAATCTCGATATTATCGAACATCTACGTCTCAATAGCATCCGTTTCGCACTCCATGTCGAAACTGCTACCGATGCCGTTATCGCCGAAAATCTGGGAGCTTCGTATCTGATTGTTCTCCCCAAACATGGCGCAGAAATTCAAAAAGTAGCAGAACACTATCTTTTTGATGCCAAAGTGTTGGGATACATCGATGCGGAAAAAGATTTAGAAAATTTGATCGAAATGCGACTTGATGGAGCTATATTTTCAGATGCAATGATTAAGATTAACTCCTAATCAATCCACTCTCGCTTGAGATCTTTATCCAAACACGCCAAAATCTCATACCCGATCGTCCCGACGGCGTTAGCATAATCATTGGCATTATCAAAAATTTTCAGTTGTTCCGCATCGCTTGAAAAACTCGCACTGTCCATCGAGATACGACCGCGAAGAGCTACCCCCTCCGGTGTAGTGTAGTGATTCGAAGCAAGGCGATCAAGTCCGTTCGCATATCCCAAATCATAGGTGCTAACAACCTCATCTGCTAAAGCTTCATAAAGACCGTTATACCCTACCCGTTCTCCGGCTTTTAATACCCTGGTCGCCATTCTATCTCCCCACAAAGAGAGGACACTTTTTAGGAGCGGTTGCGGCAAACTTGTATCCATTTGTAAACATCCGTACAATGCAATACCGACTCGTACGATATCATCACGGCACTCTGTGGAGCGAAATGTTCCCGCTGAATTGGAGATATGAAAGCGTAGTTTCCATCCGAATTTTTGAGCCAAAAGATCAGCCTTCTGTTTGATACGATCAAAATTCTGACGCTGCCAAAACCATTCTGAACTGAGGGTGTCGGCTGCACGTAAATGGCTCATAATCCCGATACAAATGAGTCCTCGTTTCGCCATTTTTTCAAACGCTGCTTCGAGTTGCTCGGGGGAAATTCCGTTACGGTGCATCCCCGTGTCGATTTTCAGCTCGACTCGCGCTCCACTCGGATAGGCAGATATCTCTTCAAGCGAATTAATGGCGTAGCTGAATTTCGGATGGATATGGGTCGGTTTTTGGCCCAATATCAATACATTGTCAAAGTACTTAACAATCTCCTCGGCTTCACGTTCTAAGCGCACCACTGCTTGATTGACTCCATACTCAGATGCCGCTTCGGCAATCATCTCAGCACCGTGGCCGTAGGCGTTATCTTTTAAAACGACCGCGATTTTATCTTTTCCACCGACTTGGTGTGCGATAATGTCAAGATTATGAATAAGTGCCTCGCGGCTCAATTTAATTGTTCCCATATAAGAATTATAATCTAAGGATTGTTAATGCGTTATTTCCCCGCCGAATTTGAACCTCAAAGTTTTGTGCAACTCATTTTTCCCCATCCCCAAAGCGACTGGGCACCCTATCTCGAAGAGGCGAGAGCGTGTTTTGTCAATATTGCCTCTTCTATTGCCCGCTATCAGCCCTGCCTCATTGTGTGTGACGATGTGGATCTCGTCAAAAGCTATTTTAACTCTCACGAGAATCTGATTTTCGTAGCCTATCAAAGCGATGACACTTGGGCGCGTGATTGCAGTGCGCTAAGTGTTATCGACGAGGATGAAGATGAGCCTTTACTGCTCGACTTTACTTTTACCGGATGGGGCGGAAAGTTTGATGCTTCGCGTGATAATGCGATGAGTTCGGCACTCTCTAACGTCTATGGTGCACCAATGGAAAAAGTCAATCTTATCTTGGAGGGGGGCGGCGTCGAAACCAACGGAAACGGTTCATTGCTCACCACGGCAGAATGTCTCCTTAATCCGAATCGCAATCCTCATTTAGATAAAAAAGGGATGGAAAAAGAGCTCAAAAAACACTTCGGTGTAGAACAGATTTTATGGCTCAATCACGGTTATCTTGCCGGTGATGACACCGACAGCCATATCGATACCCTCGCCCGTTTTATTGATACAGATACCATTATGTATGTCAAATGCGACGATAAATCAGATGAGCATTACGAGGCATTGAAAAAAATGGAAGAAGAGTTGATGGCATTGCGTGACATCGATGATGAACCGTTTAACCTCATCGCACTACCGATGTGTTCTCCGGCCTTTTATGAGGACGAGCGTCTCCCCGCAACGTATGCTAACTTTTTAATCATCAATGATGCCGTTTTGTTACCAATCTATAACGATCCGCATGACAACGAAGCGATCGAGATTTGTAAAAAAGCGTTTTACGGAAGGGATATCATCCCTATCGACTGCTCCGTCCTTATCCGTCAACACGGCTCCCTCCACTGCGTAACGATGCAGTTCCCCGAAGATATATCCTTACGGATGGAATAAAAGGGAAAAGCCCGAGTAGAGAAAATAGCCCGAAGCGGCTAATAACAGGAGCGTTAAAACTATTTGTTTAGTATTTAATTTCATGGTCAAAAGTATAACGACTTAACACTAATGTAACACTTCTTTCCTACAATTCTTCATATTTACTTAAGGATTAGAAGTATGAAGAAGTTTAGCCTCCTCTCTTTGGCTGCGGTTGCTGCCCTCGCCACTGAGCCTGTCACGATTCAAAAAATCACCGTTGAAGCCTCTGCCCCTAAAGCTGATGGTAAAAATATCGTTGCCGATGAGATGGTCAAATTTTCTCGCCAATCCGATCTGGGGGAAATGCTATCAGGTTCACTTCCAGAGATCACACACGTTCGTACCAGTGCCATCGGCAACGACATCGTTTTACGCGGTTTCAAAAAAGACAATCTCAACGTAACCATTGATGATGCCAAAGTATGCGGTGCATGTCCTAACCGTATGGATCCGCCTGCTATGCACGTCTCATCCAGCCAAATTGCTAGTGTAGAAGTTCAAGAGGGGCCGTTTGACGTAACTCAGTTCGGAAGTCTCGGAGGAGCGATTAACGTCGTCACTAAAGACCCTACCAAGGGTCTGCACGGAGAAGTATCCGCAACCCTCGGAAGTTATGACTACCGTAAAATTTCCACTACTGTCGAAGGGGGGAATGACACGGTTCAAGCCCTCGTAGGATACAGCCGCGAAACCAGTGGCCAGTACAAAGACGGCAACGGCAAAACCATGACAGAACAAGCCGAAAGCTCTACGAAACCCTACAGTGCGGCACACAAGAATGATAATGCCTACGAACGCCAAAATTTTTGGGCAAAAGTCGTTGGTAATATCGGCGATAATCAAAAACTAACCCTCAGCTATTTCGGTGACCGTGCTGATAATGTCCTCTACCCGCGCTATCCGATGGATGCCCTCATGGATGATACCGACATGTTCAAAGCCAAATATCAACTCTTCGCGTTGGGAGAGTATTCGGATGAACTGAGTATCGAAGCCTACCATTCAAAAGTCGAGCACGACATGGGAACCGATTTCAGAACCGGTATGTCGAGTGTCTCTTTAGTTGACGCAACTATTAAAGGGGTACGTGCCGAAAACACTGCTTTGATTGCCGAAACAGAGATCACCTTCGGTCTTGATCTCTCTACGCGCAATTGGAACGGAACCAAAGGAAATCGAACTAATCCTTATACCACCATTCAAATCCCCGATGCCGATACCGAAAACATCGGTGTCTATGCAAAAGCACTCAAAACACTTGGTTCGTTTGATCTAAGCGGAGGTCTCCGCTATGACGATACCACTATTGATGCGGATCAATCATTAACCGGAATGTCAACGACTAAAGACCGCGATTACACGAATGTCAGTGCCAATGTTTTAGGGCGATACCATTACAGTACACATGGCAACTTTTTCGTCGGTGCGGGACAATCCTCTCGTGTTCCCGATGCACGAGAACTCTATTTTGCCAGTGTTGGAAATACCAATCTTAATGAAACGATCAACCGTGAAGTTGACATGGGGATCGAGCATACATTTGGGAATTTACACCTCAAAGGGACACTGTTCTACAGTGATTTAAAAGATTATATTTATGCCTACAAAGTAGTAGGGTCTACTACCTCTTTTGCAAACATTGACGCCCGTATTGTCGGCGGAGATATCACGGCCGATTACGCCTTGAATAAAGAGTGGAATATCGAATCGGGGGTTGCCTACCAAAAAGGGACCAAAAAAGATGTCGGTCAACTCGATTCTCTAGCAACTCTAGCACAAACAGATAAAGACCTCGCGGATATCCCACCGCTTAAAGGACGGGTAGCACTTGTGTTTGATGACTCAAAAAACTACGCTGAAGCCGAGTTAATTGCCGCTAGACACCAAACATACGATGTAAACAACGGTGAACAGGCGATTGGCGGATACGGTATCCTCAATCTCAAATACGGCACAGAATTGGGTAACGGTTTCTCTCTAACTGCAGGAATCAATAATTTCTTTGATCGTACCTATGCAGTGAGCAACAGCTATATCGGGCTAACCACAATTATGGAAGGAGCGCAACCTCTTGTTCTTAACGAACCGGGACGCAACTTCTACACTACCCTTAGTTACAAATTCTAACCCTAAACTGTTTCGTCACTTCCCGCATCTCGCGGGAACTACAGCTTATTCTCTAAAAACCACCCGAATCCAAACATCAATCCCGGTGTTTTGGCTTTGGTCTCATCCATTGCAAATTCTTTCGCTTCAGACACAGGTATCCCTATTACTTCAATCGATTCGACACCTACACCGCCACCCTCATTTACACGCATCATTTCATTCACACTAGCATAATAAAGTGTTTGCACCGATCCGGCAAATCCTACCGCCGTATAAAAAGAGGTTACCCGTTCTATCTGATCGAGTGGAACATGGTATCCGCACTCTTCGAGTATCTCTTCATGGGCAATCTCAACCAACGATTTATCTTTATCGACGATACCGGCACACAACTCATACGTGAAGCCGTCTTCATTCTTGAGATATACAGGGGGGCGAAACTGTCGAACAATAACAAGTGTTTGATGCTCTTCCTGGTACAAAAGGATCGCTACACTGTCGTGAACTTCGACCATATCCCATACTTTAGCAACACCGGTCTGAGAATATTGTATCCGTTTCGGTTTTACAAAGTCAGAGTTTTCACACGGTACGATAGTGACATCGGTAATCATCTTAGCTCTTTAAAAAGGTTTCGGCTTAAAGCTCTCACTCTCAACATAATAGGTTTCATGGAAATCAAAATACGGTTTTCGTATCCGTTTCTCTTGAAGTGCTTTTTTAAACTTTTTATCCATTTTATCCCGAATTTCATTAAACACTCTACGCTCTTTACCCGTAAAACCTTCGGTTTTTTTCTTCATCACACTGAGAGGATCAATAGCACTGCTTCCGCGATACATTCCAAAATGCAGATGCGGTCCTGAGGATAATCCCGTATTACCGACATATCCGATCATTTCGCTTTGCTTTACTTTCATTCCTGTATGTATCCCTTTTTTAAACGCTTTTTGATGAGCGTAAAGGCTTGTAAGTCCATTGTTGTGACGTATTTTTATCGTTTTTCCGTATCCTGTTGAATAGCCGACGAAGCTCACACGTCCCTCTCCGGTAGAGAGGATAGGGGTTCCGGGTCGCGCTCCGAAATCAACCCCTAAGTGGGCACGGTATCGGTGAAGTACCGGATGATAACGGCTCTTTGTAAATCGAGAGGTTATACGCGGGTTACGCATCGGAAGTTTAAACAAGAACTTCTCATACTGCCCCCCTTTCTCATCGTAAAAACGTCCGTCACTGTGGCGATAAACACGGACACGCTTTCCATTGATCTCAACCATAGCCCCGTGTACTTCCGGCATTGAAAACGGTTTCCCCAAACGATACTTTTGGGTATATACCATAATGATAGGGTCACCTTTTTTTAACCCTTTACGAAAATCAACTTTTCCTTTGAACATTTTCACAAAGATTGAGGCTAAGTTTTTCGATCCGGTCATTTTTAAAATATCATTATAAGGGATGGATTGAATCGGTACATAAAGAGTTTCCGTATACTCTTCACTCACGATAGGAATCACTTTCGTTTCATACCGTCGTTTCGGAGTGAGATAAATCTGCAGCTGCAGTTCGTCATTGACCGGAATCAAAATTTGATGGATAAAGTTTTGATTGTCGACTACCATTTGACATTTAGCGGTATAGGGGATATCTTCGGTGAGTTTTTGATCCTCTTTATCGAGGTTATAATAGACACGTAATGGAAGTTTTTTTCGCTCTAGAAAGGTGAGAAAGCTTTCACCGTCTTTCCATTTAAAATGTTTAACAGTACCGCCAAAAAGGAGAAGGGGCAATAACAGCAATGCAAAAAAACGACCCATCCCTATCCTTGACCAAAATACACATTACGAGAACGAAAAAGAATTAAATAATAGCAAAAATTCCATTTACAAAGTGGTGTTTGGCTATAATCATTCCTATATTCTTTACCAAAAGGTTACCATGATGCGCATCTGGCTTATTACTCTTATCGCTTGTAGCGTCTTAAACGCTTCTTCTATAACCGCACCTCTCCTCGAAGTCGAAGGAGAGCGTGCAGCAATCGTTGCCGAAAACTTGCGTGAGGGGATGAGCGGCTTTATCGTTCGAAAATTTGATGCCACACACAGTACCATTATCGCCAATGCACGGGTTGAAAAGACAAATCCCGCCAACAACCGTGCCATACTGCAGCTTAGTGAATACAGCGGCCTACGCCAAAATGCTCTTCCTAATGGTAACTGGACACCAAGAGCATCTGATATCGCCATCTTAGCCTATGATTATGAGCGTGCCCTTTTAATAGCCCCAAACGATGATACTTATGATGCAATCACAAAAAGTATCTCCGGTGTGGAATGGATTCATCCGGACAATTATGCAACGTTTCTCTCCTATGAAGGGCATCAAACCCCTTTAGTCGATGATTTTCAACGCTACTGTACCGCCAATTCGGTCGGGTTGCTCTATATCCAAAGTGCAAATCAACTCTTTACCCTCGACTGTAAAAGCTTTACAGTGCTCCAAACTGCCTCATTTGCCAAGGTATCAGAGAAAGAACAAACCCCTTTTTACACCCGTATTCCGACGATCCGAGGAGCATGGTGGGGTGAGGGAAGTTCAAGTTTAGACAGCTATGAACCCTACTACCTCGAAGAAATTGCTTTAAACAATTCAAAGAACAAAGAACTATATGAGCTCTACAAAGCAAAATTTAGCGATAAAAGTGCACTATTGCGTCATTTCGAGATTAAGGAATAAACAATGCTGAGCACTCACGCATTAGAATTTTTTACTACCCTGCTAGGCAAAGAGAACGTTTACAGCGATAAAGCTCACCTTATCGCCTACAGCTACGACGCAACACGCGAACGATTCGAGCCTGATGCAGTACTTTTTCCACGTCATGAGAGCGATGTCAGCGAGATCCTTAAATACTGCAATGAGCACCGAATCGTTATCGTCCCTCGCGGTGCGGGAAGCGGATTTACAGGAGGAGCCCTCCCCTCATCCGGCGGAATCGTCTTGGCGTTCGAAAAACATATGAATAAAATCCTCGAAATCGATATGCAAAACATGGTGGCTATCGTCCAACCGGGTGTTGTCAATATGGAGTTGCAAAAAGCGGTTGAAGAAGTAGGTCTGTTCTATCCGCCCGATCCTGCAAGCCAAGAGTATTCCACTATCGGCGGCAATGTTAACGAAAATGCCGGCGGTATGCGTGCGGCCAAGTACGGTATTACCAAAGACTACGTTATGGCGATGCGTGCGGTACTCCCTAACGGTGATATTATCAAAGCGGGCAAACGGACAATTAAAGACGTTGCGGGCTATAACATAACGGGGATTTTGATTGCGTCTGAGGGGACATTGGCCGTCACCACCGAAGTAACTCTCAAACTTCTCTCGAAACCGAAAATGACCAAAACGGCAATGGGTATTTTTCCAACCGTTCATACAGCGATGGAAGCGGTCTATAAAACGATGGCGAGCGGCGTCACTCCTGTTGCGATGGAGTTTCTCGATAACCTCACTATCCGCTCCGTGGAGCAGGTCTATCATAAAGGGCTCCCAATCGAAGCGGGTGCCATTTTGGTTACCGATGTGGACGGGAATCTTGAAGAAGATCTCGATTTTCAACTCTCAATTATCCAAAAAGTCTTTCAAGAAAACGGCTGCAGTGAATTTAAAATCGCTCAAAATAAACAAGAAGCAAGCGATCTATGGTTTGCCCGCCGCAATGCAAGCCAATCACTCTCAGTCTACGGAAGCAAAAAGATTAATGAAGACGTTACCGTTCCTCGCTCCGCTCTCCCTGAACTGCTCGAAAAATTTGATGCCATAGCCAAAAAATACAACATCAATATCCCATGCTTCGGTCACACCGGTGATGGAAATGTTCACACCAATGTCATGGTTGATGGCAAAGATCCGGAAGCGGTCAAAATCGGCTATGAAGCGATTCGTGAAGTATTTCAAGCCACTATCGATCTCGGCGGAACCCTCAGCGGCGAACACGGCATCGGACTGGCAAAAGCTCCTTATATGTCGATGGCATTTACCCCTGAAGAGATGGCACTGTTTCAATCGATCAAACGGGCATTTGATCCCAATAACATCCTCAACCCTTCCAAAATGGGTCTTGAGTAATTGATGAATTTCAAAGCAATGCTTCGACATATCCGCCTTTTTTTCCTGATGCTATTCGATCGGGAAATTACGGTGTATGCTTCGAGCCTAAGCTTTTACACGATTTTTACAGTTGTCCCCCTTTTGATTATCTCCCTTAGCCTCATTGCAAACGTTCCGGTATTTGAAGAACAATACGCCAAAATCCAAATCTTTATTTTCGACAATATTATGCCGGTACAAACGGCGGCCATTGCAGGGTATTTGGACTCATTTTTTAAAAATTCTGTCCAGCTTGGGATTATCGGATTTGCGACAATGATTGTCTCTTCACTCCTCTTTTTCCAAAATTTTGAACACATCGTCAGCAAAATTTTCAAAACATCCAAACGGGGAATTTGGGATGCGATTACGACGTATTGGACTCTTATCACCCTTACCCCCATTGTTCTCATAGCTTCAATGAGTTTAAAAGCCTATTTAGAAGCGAATATCAGTGGATTGGCCCTAAGTGCACTCTCTATTTTCCCGTTTCTTTTACTTTGGAGTATTTTCTTTTTGATTTACAAAATCGCCGTCAATGCTGATGTTTCAATCAGGGCTGCCGCAATGAGCTCTTTTATTGTTGCCGTAGTATGGGGGTTGGCAAAAAACAGCTTCATCCAGTACGTCTTTTACAACAAAACTTATGCAACGATGTACGGCTCTTTTTCCGCTCTCATCTTTTTCTTTTTATGGATTTATGTTTCATGGATTATCGTCATCTACGGAATGAAACTATGCTATCTGATAAACCGCGCTACCCAGCGTGAACACTCCCAAAATACCTAAGATCCAAAAAGCCTCTTTTCGCCACATCGCCCCTAAAGCTAACGCAACGCTAAGGACTCCCATCCAGATTGGGATTACAACTCTATTCATATCTCCGGATTCAAACATTTGAAGTAGATACGGATCAAACCAATCTCCCCACGGCGTGAAATGGAGCACCAATACAGTCGGATAATATAGGTTAAAAAGGAGTGCAAGGGGAATCGAGCCGATATGCCACCACCCAAACGTCCCGAAAATAGAAAGCGATATCGGTAAAAGAACTAAATAGCACCAAATATGAAGTGCCAAAAATATCTGCCAAAGTTTCCAATGCTCATAATAACGGATGAAAATAAAGATCGAAAGGACTCCGAAGGAGGAGAACCAAAACCCCAAAGAAAAAAACAATGTGGGGAAAAAGGCAAGCAGCACACCGACCGTAATGGAGAGCGTTTGCAGCGAGACAACCTTAATCCCCCGATCATAAAGCCAATATCCCACCGCTATCATCCCGAATGCTCTCACCATAGGGGGGATAAATTCCAAAGCCCATAAGTATAAAAAAAGTATCCCCACAACCATAAAAAAAAGATCACGATTGCCGTGCCGGTAGGGAAAATAGCGGTTTTGTAACCATCGATAGGGACGGCGAAGGAGAAAATAGACAATCAGCGAGATAATACCGTAGTGATAGCCGCTGATAGAGAGGATATGACTCAGCCCCATAGCACCGACCAATGTTTGAAATTCTTGCGACATAGGGGTAGCCACAAACAATGCGCCATAAAGCTCCCTCATCCATTGATCTTCATGGAGGGATGCGATACGACGATACCATTGCTCTTTAAGACTCAAGGAGGAATACACTTCGGTGATGACACCGCGTGTGTGCATCCCTTTTAAAAAATCCAAAAAAGTGACTTTCGCGACCTGAAGCTCCACTTGAACTTCCCGCCCCCTCAGATCACGCAGATAGGGGCTCATCGCAGATCGAACACTGGCACCGTTTTCGAGCCGAAGCTTCAGTGAGGTCTTAGGCACATCGCCGATCAGCCGCACCTCTTGATCGATCACTTCGGCTCGTATAAGCGGATCGTCAAAGGTTTTGAGTTGGGCAAATTGATAGTATTCATACGAAAGCGATAGGGAAGCTATAAAGAGGAGAAAGAGAAAAAAAAGTGAGCCGCTTTTAAGATCGAAAAGATCGATGCGCTCCAGTTTATTCATCAGATAATCGGCATCGATACCGTTTCATCATTGACGTTCATCGTCGCACTTTTCATATCAATACTCTCATAGACGATCTGCGCGGCACCAAATGTCGGTTTATCGACAAAGCGGGTGAATTTTTTCTGGAACATCAGTTTCACATGCCCCGTAGGACCGTTACGCTGTTTACCGATGATGATCTCGGCTTCCTCTTCCTCTTTCTCGACATATTTGGAGATAAACTCTTTTCCCGCGCTTATCGCCTCTTTCTCCCGCTCTTTCTCCTCTTTGTAGAGGTAAACGTCATTACGGTAGACGAAGAGGATGATATCGGCATCCTGCTCGATAGAACCCGATTCACGGATATCGCTCAGCATCGGACGCTTATCGGAGCGCGATTCGAGGCCACGGTTGAGCTGAGAGAGGGCAACGATAGGGATTCCGAGTTCACGGGCGAGCATTTTTAAGCCACGTGAAATCTCACTCACCTCTAAGTGACGATCTTTTCCCCCCGTCCCATTCATGATTTGAAGGTAGTCGATAACCGCTACTTCGATTTCAGGATGACGGGATTTGAGTTTACGCAGTTTGGAACGGAGCTGATGGATATTGATGGAGCCGTGATCGTCTACGAAGAGCTTGGATCGGCGCATTTTATCGACTGCATCGTTTAGCTGCTTGTACTCTTGAGGGTTCATATCCCCGACACGAAGACGCTGAAGCTGGATCGAGGTTTGAACACTCAAAAGACGCAACATGAGTTGCTCTGCGGGCATCTCTAACGAGAAAAAAGCGACCCCTTTCCCTTTATCGAGGAGATTTTGAACCATATTGAGGGCGAACGAGGTTTTCCCCATTGCCGGACGGGCGGCGATAATAACCAAATCCCCTTTTCCGAATCCCGTCGTCATTTTGTTCAGCTCCGCATACCCCGTATCGACACCGACAAGGACGGAATCCCCGCGCGCTTTCATCTCTTCGATGTACGCTAACGTCTCATCGGCGATGGAGGGGGCATCTTTAAAATCGGTTGCTTGAGAACTCTGCGTTATCTCATAGAGCTTTTGTTCAACCAAATCGACAACATCGGTGCCGCTGAGTTCCTCTTCCAAAGTCACCCGCTTTATCTCCGTCGTAAGGGTCAATAAATGACGCTTGATCGCTTTGTCTTTGATCTCTTGGACGTACGCTTTGGTATTGGCGATCGGATTGGCAGTGAGGATATCGACCATCACCCGCTCATCGAATTTTTGTTTACCCGTCAACTCTTTACGGAGGAACTCTTCATCGATCGGGAGATCACGATGGGCTAAGCTCATCATTGCGCGATAAATCTCTTGATGCGCCGCGAGATAAAAATCTTCCGGTGTTAAAACCGCATCAAACTCATCAAACTGAGCCGGATCAAAAATGATGGAGCTGAGGACGGAGCGTTCAAACGCCAAGTTATAGAGTGATTCTTCCATTTAGTCCTCTTCCTTAGCCATTTTTTCTACCTCTTCGACAAACCGATCAACGAGCTTATCTTCATCGAGACGTGCCACCACTTCACCGCGCACCATGACCAATCCCGAACCCTTACCGTAAGCGATCGCGACATCGGCATGTTTCGCTTCTCCGATGGCGTTGACGACACATCCCATCACCGAGAGATCAAGCGGTTTTTTGATATGCTTGGTACGCTCTTCGATCACCGCTACCGCAGAGACCAAATCGGCTTCGATCCGTCCGCATGTCGGACACGAGATGATATTCGGCCCTTCTTTGGCGACACCGCTGTCTTTTAAAATCGCCCGACCGACTTTGATCTCCTCTTCGAGTTCCCCCGTGATAGAGACCCGCATCGTATCACCGATCCCCTCCAGTAACAACGCTCCCAAACCGATAGCACTTTTGATCGTCGCATGAAAAATCGTCCCCGCTTCAGTCACACCCAAATGAAATGGATAGTTGTTTTTAGGACGGAGAAGGCGATAGGCTTCGACGGTGCGCTGAACGTCACTTGCCTTGAGGGAAACTTTAATGTCGGTAAATCCCAAATCTTCGAGATATTTGATGTTATACTCGGCAGAAGCCACCATCCCCTCCGCCGTAGCGCCGTAACGCTGTTCGAACTCTTTTTCCAAACTTCCCGCGTTGACCCCGATACGAATCGGAATATGGCGTTCTTGGCACGCTTTAACAATCTCACGGATGCGTGATTTTTCACCTATATTGCCGGGGTTAAATCGGATACAGTCCACCACTTCCGCCGCGATAAGGGCAAGTTTATAGTTAAAATGGATATCGGCGACGAGGGGGAGCGAAATCTGTTCTTTAATCGCTTTGAGTGCCCGCGCATCTTCCTCATCAGGAACGGCGACACGGACGATATCGCATCCGGCAAAATGGAGACGATTGATCTGCTCGACCGTTGCCGCTACATCCGCAGTGCGCGAATAGGTCATCGACTGTACCGAAATCGGAGCATCACCGCCGATAGGGACATTCCCGACAAAAATCTGTTTGGTTGGATAGCGTGTTATCATTGGGCGATTATACCACAATTACGTGAACTCGATAGGATCCATATCAATCTCGCAAAGGGGTGATTTGACATGTTTTATCGCACGGATAAGGTCGGTACTTTTATCACTTCGCAGCAATATTTGAAAACGGTATTTATCAGCGATCTTCTCAATAGGAGAAGCCCCATATCCGACAATTTGGACGTTAGCCATCTGCTCGATTTGCATCACTGCCCTCTCCATTTCAGATTTTGCTTTTATGCCGTTTTTATGGGCATAGAGTAAACGTGCCAATTTTTTCGTCGGAGAATAGCGACCATCGCGAATACGCAATTCATCAATCAAAAATTTCTCATAATCATCAAGATAACTCCGAAAAAACGACTCATTGAAACTTTGTACTATCACTGTCGCATTCTGTTTCCGTCCGCTCCGCCCCGCAATCTGCACCAGAAGCGACAATGCCTTCTCCCGTGCGCGGTAATCGCTTTGGGAGAGGAGATTATCGATCCCCATAACGACTGCGAGGGTGATATCGTGATAATCATGCCCTTTTGAGAGCATCTGTGTCCCCACCAGTAAATCGATCTCATGTTTATTAAACGCTTCGAGCACTTTAATCAGTTTGTTTTGAGTCGTAATAACGTCACGATCAAACTGCTGTACCCGCAGATCCTCACTCAGTTTTCCGAAATGTTCCACCGCCTCCGCCGTTCCGAGCCTTGCGGTACGAAGTGCGCCGCTTTGACACTTCGGACACACTTTCGGCACTACTTCGGTGTAGTTGCAATAGTGACATTTCAGAGCGCGTGAGTTTTTATGTTGGCTCATCCCCACGCTGCAAAACGGACACTCGACATGATATCCACACCCATCGCATACCGTGTATTTGAAATTCGCCCGTGTCGGGATAAAGACAATGGCCTGATGAGCTTTTTCAAAGTTTTCCATAACCCTGTTATCGATACTTTGCGTTAACGCTTCAATGGAGGGTTCAAAGACAAAAGTCCGTTTGGATTCAAAATACCCCCCGCGAAGACGAAAAAATGGGTATTTAGCGTAGCTCGTCAATGAGGGTGTAGCGCTCCCTAACACGACGGGGATTTTAATGAGAGTGCCGATATAAACTGCCATATCCCGTGCATTGTAGCGAGGACGGGAAGAGGATTTATAACTCTCGTCATGCTCTTCATCGACGACGATCAACCCTAAATCCCGTATCGGTAAAAAAAGTGCCGAGCGGGGGCCTACGATAATGTGTGCCGAGCCGTCAACTATTTTTTCCAACGTCACTTTTTTTTGCTTCGGGGTCATTTTGGAGTGCCATAAGACGACGGATAAGCCGAAATGATTCTTAAATCGCGTCTCCATTTGAGGGGTTAACGAGATTTCGGGAAGAAGTAACAGTGCCCTCTTCCCATCACTGAGGACTTCATCCATCCGTCGCATATAGATTTCGCTCTTCCCTGCCCCCGTATCCCCGAATAAAAGTGATACTTTGTGAGAGCGAATAAAATCGAGGGCTTTTAATTGTGATTCGGAGAGGGTAATATTGACAGGTGGACGTTCGTGGTGAGCCACTTCGACGGGCTCATGGTGAATGGGATACGGCACAAAAAGATTCAGCGCTTCACCCAATGAACACCCATAATATTCTGCCATAAACTGCGCACTCTGAATTTGGGTGTCAGAATAAAACAGATCAAAAATTTCAACAATAGGTTGCGTAC
Source organism: Sulfuricurvum sp. RIFOXYD12_FULL_44_77 (assembly GCF_001830725.1). Taxonomy (NCBI): domain Bacteria; kingdom Pseudomonadati; phylum Campylobacterota; class Epsilonproteobacteria; order Campylobacterales; family Sulfurimonadaceae; genus Sulfuricurvum; species Sulfuricurvum sp. RIFOXYD12_FULL_44_77. The sequence continues at coordinate 11,567 of NZ_MIBU01000307.1, read as the reverse complement.
TAAAAAGAGGTTTTTCAACTTCGGAAATAACAACTCCCTCCGCCGACCGATTACTGAGAGTGAGTGCTACTTTACTGCCGATCGGCAGTGAACCGCTGTGATGATAGGTTAAGGATTCAAGGGGGGAACCCAAAAGGGAAATTTGGTAAAAAAACATATAATCCTCACATCCGCGAATACGGCATTATAACCGATTTACTCAGAGGTGATTAATTTGTTAGTAAGGCACATTCCGTATCATCTGCATCGTTCGCACAATCAAAACGTCCTGTCGTCGCATTATAGTCAAAGGTTACATCGGTACCCATTATTTGGAAATCATAAGCGTTAGCACCGCTTTTCATCCAATGCCCGTTACGATCTGCTGAAGTGATCCCATACATTAAGAGATTATTGTTATCAAATAATGTTTCCCCTTCTGTATTTTGATCAGCATCATCTAACGTAGCTATAAAATCCGTATCTCCTTGCAAAAGGCGCCCCTGACGTTCACTGACAATAGCTGCACGGATCGCTGAGACATCACTGCGCCCTTTGGCGATCTCCGCATCATCGCGGGTAGCAGCGAGACGCGGAATAGCGATTGCGGCCAAAATACCCAATACGACAATGACAAAAACCAATTCTATCATCGTAAATGCAAAACGTTTCATTTTTTAATCCTAATTGTCCTGAGTTCTACGATTGATTACCAATCCCATAAATCAAATCAATTTAAACAAGTGTATTGCCCGAAGGCAATACATAAACTACTAGCGCAATACTTGAGATCCGCCAAAAAGATGTGGACTTCCTGCGATCAAATCTGCAACTGCCGTATTAACACCTGCACATACAGGTAATGCTGCATCAGCACCCGCACCAACTGTAAGATTACCATCTATCAACGTTCCATTGATAGTAAATGTAATACAGCTGTTATTGTTATCATCAACAAAATGGATTACATCACCATCTGCCATCGCATGTGCACCACCTTCAAATGTTGCTACATTAGTAATATCTCTAAGATTTCCTGCCCATGTTCCCTGAGCCGTAAAACGTGCACCGAAATCCGTTACAGCCGTAGCTACATCCGATGACATACGAGAAATAGTCGCATCATCACGCGTTGCCGCAAGACGCGGAATAGCAACCGCTGCCAAAATACCCAAAATAACGATAACGAAGATCAACTCGATCATAGTAAAACCTGAACGTTTCATGGTTTACTCCTTGAAGTTTTTAATAGTGATTACGCTTGTAACCCTACTGTCATTATGAATGGGATTATCTTATAGTTTGATTAAACTCATAAACTATAAGAATGTGGCATAATTTTGACAAATTCAAGGAGAAGAAATGAAGATTGCCGTACCTGTAATGGATGAGAGTCTGAAAATGGCGGGGAATGCCGGACATACCCCTTATTTCGCCGTATTTAACCTCACCGGAGGAATGTTTAAAAGTTTTACGTTAGAGGGACTGCGTACCAATCCCAAAGCTGCAGGTGAAGATCATCATGACCACGACGAACACCATACATGCGATCATGACGCGGGAGATGTCGAACACATCAAAGCACACGATACGATGGCGGATACGATTGAAGACTGCGATTATCTCGTTGTGAAAATGGCGTGTAAAAATACGGCTAAGAGTATGAACAATGTCGGTGTAAAACTCCAAAAATACAATGGAACCGAAGCGCTGGCACCTAAAATATTAACGGAATTAGCAGCTCAGTTCAAATAAATCACCACTTTAATTCTCGTTTATAAATTGGAGGCGTATAATTCGCACCATAAATGGAGTGAAAGCTTCAAATCTTCATCTGGGTACAGTACGCAGATGAGTCCTAAAAGGTAAAACAACCCATGATTTCCGCAGAGATTGAGACGTTAGGCATAAAAAACAGTGGAAAGCTTTTCCATAACCTTAGCTTTGATGAGCTGATCGAGCACGAACTTAAAAACGGTGAGTGTAAACTTGCAAGTAACGGTGCGACAATGGTCGATACGGGTATTTTTACCGGTCGAAGCCCGAAAGATAAATATTTTGTCAATCAAGATCCTTCAAACAAATACATCGCATGGGGCGATGTCAACAAAAAAATCGATAAAGCGGTTTTTGATGAGCTCCTCGTTGTTGCCCGTGAACAACTCTCCGGAAAAGATCTCTACGTTACCGACGTCTTCTGCGGATCAAGCGCATCCAGTAAACGCGCTGTCCGTTTTGTCTCTGAAATCGCATGGCAAGCCCATTTCGTCAAAAATATGTTTATTCGCCCGAACGAATCGGAACTCGAAGCGTTCAAACCCTCTTTCACCGTACTCAACGCTTGTAAAGCGGTGAATGAAAAATGGGCACATCATGGGCTCAATTCCGAAGTATTTGTCCTCTTTGATGTCGAAGCCAATCTCTGTATTATAGGCGGCACATGGTATGGCGGAGAGATGAAAAAAGGGATTTTCTCCATGATGAACTACTGGTTGCCGCTCGAGGGGAAACTCTCTATGCACTGTTCAGCCAACGTCGGAGCCGCAGGTGATACCTGCTTGTTTTTCGGACTTAGCGGAACCGGCAAGACTACCCTCTCAACCGATCCAAAACGTGCCCTTATCGGTGATGACGAACATGGATGGGACGAAGAGGGTGTTTTCAACTTCGAAGGGGGATGCTATGCGAAAGTGATCAATCTCGATCCCTCAAGCGAACCTGAGATTCACAATGCCATCCGCCGCAACGCACTGTTAGAGAACGTCGTTTATGACGAAGACGGTATCGTCGATTATACCGACGGTTCTAAAACGGAAAATACCCGTGTCTCTTATCCGATTGAGCATATCGACAACCATCAGCCATCCCTTATGGCGGCTCATCCAAAAAATATTATTTTCCTCTCTGCCGATGCGTTCGGTGTATTGCCTCCAGTTAGCCGCCTCACCAAAGAGCAAGCGATGTACTACTTCCTCAGTGGTTATACCGCCAAAGTTGCCGGAACCGAGCGTGGCATCACTGAACCTGTTGCAACATTCAGCTCATGTTTCGGTGAAGCGTTCTTACCGCTTCATCCGACTGTTTATGCGAAACTTTTAGGTAAAAAGATCGATCAACACGGGGTTAACGTTTATCTTGTTAATACCGGATGGACCGGGGGCGGATACGGTGTCGGAAAACGGATGAGTATCAAAGATACCCGTGCTTGCATCAATGCTATTTTAGACGGAAGTATCAACCAAAGTGAGTTTGATACCACTAATACCTTTGGTTTCCATATCCCGAAAACACTCGGCTCTATCGATCCAGTTATCCTCAATCCTCGTAATGCATGGGCGGATCGCGATGCGTATCTCGTTCAGCGTGATAACTTGGCTGCTCTATTCATCAAAAATTTCCAAAAATATACCGATGGACAAAGTGAATTCGACTACTCTGCTGCAGGACCAAAACTTCCATAACTTCTTATACTTTTCTGTTTAGTCAGAAAAGTACCAAAAGATCATACTGCGATCCAAGAACGCTCATTCCTCTCGGCACTACTGCCAACGGAGCGGCTCTTTGGTTTGGATCACAGGGATTTTATAAAATAATCAGAAAATAGTTGAGTAGAAGAAGAGATAAAAGAAAAGCACGCAAGCGTGCGTGGGCTTACCGCCGAGGTAAACTCAGCGTTAGCGTAGCCAATCGGGACGCGTTCCGATTGGCGTTTAAACTAACATGAATATGTAGATTTAAATTCGAATGCAGTAGGACGAGCTTCGTCAGGCCATACTTGTGTTTCGAATTTGTAGTTTTGATATGTATCCAAGAATTCTGGAGTCATAACCGGTTGTAAGAAGTCGTTATCACGGATCAAAGCTTCCAATGCACCGCGTAATGTATGAGGCATTTGTGGAATACCTTTTTCACGGATTTCATTAAGAGTAAGTTCGAATAAATCTTCGTCCATCGGTCCAATCGGAACCATTTTGTTTTTGATACCGTCAAGTCCTGCAAGCAACATAGCCGTAAACGCAAGGTATGGGCATGAAGTAGAATCCGGGAAACGCATTTCGATACGTGTCGCTTTTTCACCCGCACCGTATGGAACACGGCACGATGCTGAACGGTTTTGGCTAGAGTACGTCAAAATTGACGGCGCTTCGAAACCAGGGATAAGACGTTTGTATGAGTTGGTTGATGGGTTTGTAAACGCTGCAACGGCTCGAGCGTGTGCAAAAATACCACCTACATAATGCAATGCTGTTTCAGACAAGTTGCTGTAACCGCCCTCTTTGTAGAATGTGTTTTTACCGTCTTTCCAAATTGATTGGTGAACGTGCATACCGTTACCGTTGTCTCCGTAAAGTGGTTTAGGCATAAACGTAACGGTTTTACCGTTAAGGTGCGCTACCATTTTGATAACATATTTAAGTTTTTGAACGTTGTCTGCCGCTTCTACAAGAGTTCCGAAAACGATACCGATTTCACCTTGACCTTGTGCAACTTCGTGGTGACCGAGAACAACTTCAAGACCTACTTGCTCTAGTGCCAACATCATCTCAGCACGAAGATCAACCATAGTATCGATAGGTGCTACCGGAAAGTAACCACCTTTTGTACGTGGGCGGTGACCTGTGTTGAAACCGTCTTTGAAATCTTTTGCATCATTCCATGCACCCTCTTCAGTGTCTACTTCATAGTATGAACAGTTTACTTCGTCACGGATTTTGACATCGTCGAATACGAAGAATTCATTTTCAGGTCCGAAATACGCAACATCACCTACACCTGCGTTTGCAAGGTGCTCAAGCGCTTTTTTAGCGATTGCACGAGGACATTTTTCGTATGCTTGTCCTTTGTAGATATCATAAACGTCACAAAATACGATAACGGTCGGATCAGCTGTGAACGGGTCCATAAACGCAGATTCAGCGTCTGGTTTAAGCAACATATCTGAACGATTAATTGGCTGCCAAGCATCGATAGATGAACCATCAAACGGAAGACCGCCTTCAAATTGACCCGCGTTTACCGCACTCATACGGTAACTAACGTGATGCCATGTCCCCTTCATATCGGTGAAACGAAAGTCAACGAATTGAACATCGTTCTCTTTACAAAAACTGAAAAACTCGTCGACGCTATTTACGAATTTACCCATGCAAATCTCCTGAAAATAATTAAAGTATCGCAGTATAGCAAAAGTTAACGTTATCTAAAATATTTTCCTTGATTAAAATTTAATCATTTCCCGATCCCGTCCTCGATAGAGGGCACATTTATCGTAACCGACCGAGCGTGCCAATGCTTCAGCCTGAGCACTGTAAAGCCCAACCTGATCAACGCAATGGGCATCTGAACCGAACGTTATCGGAATTTCCAATTCAGCTATCGATTCAAGCAAAAGGGGGGAAGGATACGCTTCTGCAACCGGTTTTCGATACCCTGAAACATTAATCTCAATAGACATATTAGCTTTTTTAATCGCCCTTAACGCCCCCTCTGCCAGCAATCGAATATCTTTTGTCGGTAAAAATTTGAAAACTTTGAGCAAATCTAAATGACCTACAATATCAAACGCTCCACTCAATGCCATCGCTTCAATCAGCCCAAAATAACGCCGATAGACATCATCAATATCTACCCCCTCGTAACGACCGATAAATTCGGGATTATCAAACCCCCAATCATCAATAAAATGGACGCTCCCTATCAAATAATCACACGGCCGACTCAAAACAGACTCATCCATATATCCCGGAAGATAATCGATTTCATACCCCAATAAAACAGTGATTTTATCTGCATAACATTCCGCAGCCTCTTTTACCCAAGACTCGTACAGTTCCATTTGATCGAAACCCATCCGATATTTTGGATCATAATGCATCGGAGCATGATCTGAAAATCCAAAAAACTGTGTGCCGCACACAATAGCGGCTTCCACATACTCCGCGACCGTTCCGGTAGCATGATTGCATAAAATTGTATGGTTGTGAAGATCGACTCTCATGAATGCACCCTAAGTAAAAATAATGGTTTTAATGTTATTATAGTGCAATTTTAAATCGTTGAGGATAGAGATCATGACGCAAGAAGAGTTAGATGCGCTAATGAATGGTGATATAGATTTGGACGTAGGATACGAAGAAGAGGAAAAAGAAAATTTAGCCGAAGCTCCTGTATCTGCGGATGAAACACTCAGCGACGAGCCTTACAATGAGATGGATCCTGATAAATACCGTGTTTCCGCAATGCACAGCTGGCCGCCGCCTCCACCGACGGATGATAATAAAATGGTACATCAACTGGACGATGTCACCAAAGAGAGCGAACAAAAAGCAACGGAGATATTTGACCTCATCGAAGGTATCAGCAATGAATTAGGCCAAGGTGAAAAAGATATCAAAGCTCTGAAAGCGATCATAGGGGGAAATATTACCCTTTTTACTACGTTGAGTGCAAAATTTCCACATGTGGATACTTTTAAGACCCAATTAGGTGAAAATGAAAAGGCTATGAAGAATCTCGAAGGGATTCTTGAAATGCTTCAAAACGGCGGCGACACCATTATGAACGTAATGGACATTATGCAATATCAAGATATTCACCGTCAAAAAATCGAGCGGGTTATCAACGTAATGCGTGCCCTCTCAACCTATATGAATCATCTCTTTGCCGGAAAAATCGACGATAGCAAACGGGTTAGCTCTGCCGTCCACCTCCCTGGAGACAGCACGACTGAAGATGTTGTCAACAGCGATGATATTGAGGCATTATTAGCTTCATTTGGGAAAAAATAAATAAAGAAAACGATACAATTCGCCCACTTATGTTGTAAAGAGAGTCGTATTGAAAAAAGTGGAGCTTCTTTCCCCTGCAGGGAATTTAGAAAAACTAAAAATTGCCATTGACTTCGGTGCCGATGCTGTATATGGGGGAGTGAGCCATTTTTCGCTCCGCATACGCTCCGGCAAAGAGTTCGATTTGGAAAGCTTCAAAGAGGGGATTGACTACGCCCACGCGCGGGGACGTAAAGTCTATGTCACCATCAACGGTTTCCCCTTTAACTCCCAGTTAAAACTTCTCAAAGAGCATATCGCCACCATGGCTTCATTAGAGCCGGACGCTTTTATCGTGGCAACACCGGGTGTCCTTAAACTCGCTCACCAAATTGCCCCCCATATTCCACTGCATCTCTCGACGCAAGCCAATGTTATGAACGTCCTCGATGCACAGGTCTATTACGACATGGGAGCGCGCCGTATTATCGCCGCACGGGAAATTTCACTGAAAGATTTAAAGCAAATCAAAGAAGAACTCCCCGATTTGGAGATCGAAGTGTTTGTCCACGGCTCCATGTGTTTTGCCTACAGCGGAAGATGTCTCATCTCAACGCTTCAAAGCGGCCGGGTTCCGAACCGTGGCAGTTGTGCCAACGATTGCCGTTTTCCCTATGAGATGTATGCCGCCAACCCCGAAACAGGTACTCTTTTCAAGTTGGTCGAAGATGAGGGAATCGGCACCTACATTATGAATTCGAAAGATCTTAATCTAGCAAGTCATATTCAAGAGATACTGGACGCAGGATGTATCGACTCACTTAAAATCGAAGGGCGCACCAAAGCCCCTTATTATGCCGCTATTACCGCAAAAGTATACCGCCGTGCCATCGATGATTATTACGCGGGGGAAAGTGATCCTGAACGTTATCAAAAAGAGTTAAATACGATGCAAAATCGCGGCTTTACCGATGCCTATCTGATCAACCGCCCTTTTGAAAAACACGACACCCAAAATCTCGATTACTCGATGATGATGGGAACCCATCAGGTAAGCGGTATCGTCGATGAATCAGGCGATTTTTTCGAATGCAAATATAAAACATTCCCTAATGACGTTATGGAAATTGTTGCTCCATCCAATGCAACTATTGAAGCGGTTGATAATGAAATCGGTACAATTGAAATGAAAGATTCTCAATGGACGATCTCATTTAAACAACTGCTCGCAGAAAATGGAAAAGTATGGGATCAAGTACACAGCGGAAATCTCAACCGCTTTAAACTCCCCGCATCATTGCCTCCGTTCACTTTTTTCCGTATCCCAGCTTCTGAAGATATGGGAACCATCACCAAATGTTAATTTTAAAATCTAAGGAGTCAATTCAATGAAGTTCGTATCAATTATTATGGGAAGTAAAAGCGACTTTGACGTTATGCAGTCATGTTCGCAAACCCTCGAAGAGTTCGGTGTACAGTATGAACTCATCATCTCATCGGCGCACCGAAGTCCTGAACGTACCAAAGACTACATTGTCAAAGCGGAAGCCAAAGGGGCGCAGGTTTTTATTGCAGCAGCCGGTATGGCAGCACATTTGGCGGGTGTTTTAGCCTCCAAAACCATCAAACCTATCATCGGTGTACCAATGAGTGCATCAGCGCTCAGCGGAATCGATGCACTTCTCTCTACTGTCCAAATGCCTGCCGGAATGCCGGTAGCAACAGTTGCCATCGGAAAAGCGGGTGCGATCAATTCGGCCTATCTCGCTATGCAGATATTAGCGCTAGAGAATGAAGAGTTACGGATGAAACTCCAAGAAGATCGTATCGCCAAAGCGAAAAAAGTGGAAATGGATTCCTTGGAAATCGAAACCATTTTATAATCAGGTACGCATTTTGCTATAGTATTTAAAATTTGAAGGCGGTGAAGTATGCAAGGGTGGATGAGTATCGATGACTACGCGCAAATGACAAATATGGAGCGTAGTGATGTTGAAGCCTTAATAGTACGCGGCAAACTCACTACCCTTATCGAAGACGGAGAGGTAATCATCGACCCGGGTCAAGGGATGGAGGGGCTTGTCCCTGCAACGATGCAGGAACTTAGTGCCTCTCATGCAGATATTACCTTGGGTGCTAGTTTTGTTGAAAAAACCATCGGCACCATAATCAACCTTCATGAAAAAGTCCTCGTCGCCAAAGAGGAGACGATCGAATCGATCAAAAATGAGAATGAATTTCTCAAAGATGCCCTCTCCTCTCTTCAAGAACTCTACGAAGAGGATCGCAATACCATTGCCACCCTCACCGAACAGCTCAAACTCTCTCAGCAGGAAGTAGAGTTTATGCGCCGTAAGTATAAATTGATGTGGGGAAAAGTCATTGACGATCACGCCGCTCAATGACGATACAACCGGAATGTATTAGCTGCATTGCGGCTCAAAGTAAACGTGTTTGCGAAGCAATTTACGCCGATGAAACACTGACTGAAAAAATAATCAGCTACGTTGAAACGGCTCTTAAAGAGGCCGATTTCACCCTTTCACCTCCCGTCATCGCGGCACCGCTATATGAGCAAATGGCTATTCTCGCCCAAACCGATGATTTATACGAAGAACAAAAACAGCACGCCTCAGCGCAGGCAAAAAGCTATCTTAGCTTTTTAGAGGAAACGATCCGAAACAGTGATGACCCGCTCATCGCCATTCTCAAAACCGCCGTAGTGGGAAATGTGATCGATCTCGCCGCCGAAGTGAGTTTTGATCTGCATGACGCGATTATGTCGGTCTTTAATACGCCGTTTTCCCACGATGATACCGAAACACTGCGCGCTTCTCTCACACACGCTAGAACACTCCTTTATATCGGAGACAATGCGGGAGAACACATCTTTGATGCGCTGAGTATCCAATTCCTCCAAAAACTCTATCCTCAACTATCGATTACCTATATGGTACGGGGAAATCCGATTATAAACGATGTTACGATGAAAGAAGCACAGGAAGCGGGAATAGAGAAGATATGTACTGTAATAGACAGCGGTGTTCCGACTCCCGGATTTGTCTACAATTTCGCATCCCATGAAGCTCAAGAACTTTTTGACAGTGCAGATCTGATTATCGCTAAAGGGATGGGGAATTATGAGTGCATGACTCCACAACAACGGCACACTATCTGTTTTTTACTCAAAGTAAAATGTTCGGTCGTTGCCGCTTCGCTCGATCGCAAGATAGGCGATATTATCTGTAAGCTCTCTTAAGCCACACAGATCCGATTTCTCCCCTCTTCTTTCGCACGGTACAAGGCACTGTCCGCACGCCCTACCACATCTTCAATCCGATCCCCTTCACGGCTTTCACTGATTCCGAAACTGCATGTCAGTGTATGAATATGGGGGAAATTGTAGTTTTCAATGATCAATTGAATTTTTTCTGCCAACTGTTTTCCCCCTTCCAGATCGGTTTCAGGACAAAGTATCATAAACTCTTCCCCTCCCCACCGTCCGAGTGTATCAATGGAGCGAATGTTGTCACGGAGCAATTGGGCAAGTGCAACCAATGTTTTATCTCCTGCCAAATGACCATACGTATCATTCACCCGTTTAAAATAATCCAAATCAAGAATGATGACCGAAAACGTCCGCCCGATACGTTCATAAAACTGATGATATTCAAGTAACTTTTCATCGAGACGGATACGGTTCGCCAAACCTGTCAAAGGATCAGTAGTCGCCATTTTTAAAAGTTGTTGATGGTATTTCCCCATTTCAAACTGTCGATAGATAAAAATTGAGATAATAAAAAATGCTATCAGAGCGACAATATAGCCCCACGTGTAATCCACACCATCCTCATACGTTATCGCAATGTAGCGATTCAAAATTCTTTGCCGCTCCGCAACTGTAATCGAATCAATCGCTTTATCTATAATGGTTTTAAGTTCAGGATAATCATTTCGTATCATCATCCGAACGTCAAAATTAAACTCGGTGGTTCCCGAAATTTTAAGATTGAGCTGGTTATCGGCATTGATAAGATAGGCAACCACCGGAAGGATATCGATCACGGCATCAACACGTCCCGAGCTAAGCAGTTTAAGCCCTTCACGAGTGTCTTCAACCCCTACAATCGTGATATTCGGATATTTTGCAGCGATTGATTCTGCGACACTATGTCCTTGGGCAATCGCAATCTTTTTGCCATCCAGGGCCTTGAGCCCCGGGATAAAATCTATTGTTTTCCCCGTAACGATTACATTCGCAAATGTGGCATACGGTTTCGAAAAAATGGCATAGGGCTCTTTATCTTTAGAAATAGATGTCCCTAAGGTAACATCAGCGGTTTTCGTTTTAATCGCTTCTAGTATGCCAGATAGCGTGGGTGAGGGGATAAATGACGTCTGCATCCCTGTTCGCTCAACAATCAGTTTCCAGAAATCGACCGCTATCCCCTCAAGCTCCGGAGGGTTACGCTCAGAGAGAAAATTAAAAGGAGCCCACGTCACTGTAGAGGTATAACGGATCGTGTTCATATGTAAAAAAGAGCGCTCATCCACACTCATCATCACCGATTGACGAGCGGCATCATCATAGACAAGTCCGTCTAGCCGTTTTTCATTTTGCTCAATTCCCATCACTTTGTAAATATCTGAAATACGACGAAATTTATCAACCGTTATCGATCCCAGCGGCTGATCCCCCCGATAAGCCAATGTTTTAAGAACCTCTCCCTCATAGATAAGAGAGTTCAACGATTTATTTTGTCCGTTATAGTGTTTTCGTATAAGCTGTGCCGTTTCGGGAATATTGGCAAAGGCGTATTC
>NZ_MIBU01000306.1:2380-17194 GCF_001830725.1 Sulfuricurvum sp. RIFOXYD12_FULL_44_77 | reverse complement strand
TGTTAAAAAAAGCCAATATCACGTTTGCAAAATACGTTATCATCGCCATTGATAATCCCGCGAAACTCTATCACGTATGCCAGACCATAGAGCAGTTTGTCGATAACTCTAAAATTATTGTAAAAGTACACACGCAACATGAGAAAAATATTATTGCCGAGCTCGGTATTACGAATATCATCATCGAAAATCAGGTGATGAGCCTGCAGGTATCTCAGCTTATTATTGAGTAATGTTCCTTTAGTGTGCTTTGATTAGATCGACGATTTCGGCGACACTGAGGAGTTTTCCGGTACTCACGACTTTACCGTCGATAACGAGTCCGGGGGTGCTTATGACATTGTATTCCATGATCTTCATAATGTCTTCGACTTTTTCTATTTGAGCAAACTTGCCGCTTTGGGCTACTGCTTGTTTCGTTGCCTCTTCGAGCGCTTTGCATTTGGAACACCCTGTCCCTAAAATTTCAATTTTCATTGTTTTTCTCCTATTAAGCATTCGTGCATCATCGGTGCCAAGGTTTCAGCATTGACATCACCCGTAATCGTAATGGTAGAACCGCCTTCGACCGTAGAGAGTTCAATCCCCTCGATTTTTTGCATGATCGCGGGATCACATGCACACTCACATTGACCACTTTGGCACGCTTCGATTTTCGCACTTAGCTCTTCGGTACTAAACCCGCCGAGAAAGGCTTTGACTCCACCTGTATGGTTCATCATTTCTATTTTCATATTATCTCCTATAAAATGGCATTAAACAGATACCCGACGCCCATAATCCCCAGCGTCACGGTACCGAAAAAGATGGCGATGAGTTTGAGACTCATCACCCGCTTGAGGATCATTGCTTCAGGGAGGGAGAGGGCGGTGATCGCCATCATAAACGATAATGCCGTCCCCAACAGCATCCCTTTGGAGGTGAGAACTTCGATGAGAGGCATCACACCTGCCGCATTGGAATACATCGGTATCCCCAGCAATGTAGCGACCGGGACGGCAAACGGATTGTCCGCTCCGGCGATAGAGGTGATAAACACAGTCGGGACATAGCCGTGGATAAAGGCACCCGCACCGACACCGATTAAAACATAGAGCCAGATTTTATGGAGAATATCGAAAGTATACTCCCACGCCTCTCTCAAACGTGTATCAAAGGCAATTTTTTGTTCTTCCGCTTTGATCTCCCCCTCTATCGGTTTTACTTCGATGAGAATTTCTTTTTCCAGTCCCATTTTGCCAATCACGATACCCCCGATAATCGCCACCAGTAAACCAAACCCGATATACAGCGCCGTCACTTTCCAGCCAAATATGCCAAAGAGCATCGCAATGGCAATTTCGTTGTTGAGCGGAGCGGAGATGAGAAAGCTAAACGTCACCCCGAGCGGTATCCGTGCTTGCAAAAAGCCCAAAAAGAGGGGAATTGCCGAGCACGAACAAAAGGGGGTAATAATCCCGAACAATGCCGCAAGGACATTCCCCGTATACTCGTGCTTTTTACTGAGATACACTCGTACTTTTTCGGTGGAGAAATAAGAACGCAGCAAAGTTACGATAAAAATAATAACAATGAGTAAAAAGAGGATTTTGACCGTATCGTAGATAAAAAAGTTGAGGGCATCGGAGAGCTTCTCCCCATGCGGCAGTTGAAGCCATTCATAGACGAGGATGTTGACGCTCTCCTGCCACATCGTTAGTCACACAGCTCGGATTTGATGATCGGTAGTAAAGTCGCTTCGATCAGATCGAGGGTTTTAGCGTACTCTTCCACCGCTTTACCGCTCGGATCTTCAAAGGCGACATGGATCGTTTTGACCGCTTTTGGGAACATCGGGCAGGTTTCATGGGCATGATCGCAGACGGTGACGACGAGATCAAATGGAGTGTCGATGACGGTATCGATCACTTTGGAGTGGTATTCCTCTCTCCAGTATCCTTTCTCTTCGAGAAGGGCTTGTGCATTCGGGTTTACTTTACCGCTGGCTTTCACACCTGAGCTTTGCGCAAATACGCAATCTCCCATTTTCGCATTGATAAGGGCTTCACCCATAATGGATCGGCAGCTGTTGCCGGTACAGAGGATAAGGACATTTTTCATAATTTACACTCTCCAGTTTCTGATAATTTTTGTAATGGTGGAAGTTCAATTTCCAAACAACGGATTTCAGCCAGCGCTTCGTTTCGGAAACGATCCAGCGGAGAACGCAAAGAATAATAAGCCCACGTACCGCACCGATCAACCCGTAAAAAGCCCCCCTCTTTGAGGATTTTCAAATGGCGTGAAAGACGCGATTGAATCATCCCAAAACTCTCTTGGAGATCACAGACACACAGCGGACCGTGTTTATCTAAAAAAGCGAGGAGTTTGATACGGGTTTCATCGTTAAGTGCCGATACGGTTTCTAAAAAGATATCCATGCATTCCCTCCGATTTGTGAAAGTGTAACGAAATAAAAATAATATATCAAGATATATTGATATTATGATACAATTTCCCCATCTGTTTTTGGAGAAGACTATGATTTTAGCGGTGTCGCTCTTTTTAGTTACCCTTGTTTTTATTATTTGGCAGCCGCGAGGATTGCAGATCGGTACCACGGCGGTAGTGGGTGCCGCTTTAGCGGTAATCCTCGGTGTTGTAAGTCTGGGTGATGTGTGGACGGTCACCTCCATCGTCTGGGATGCGACACTTGCCTTTATCGGCATTATCATCCTCTCTATGGTACTCGATGAGATCGGGTTCTTCGAATACTCGGCACTCAAGATGGTTCGTTTGTCGAAAGGTAACGGAAATCTTATGTTTATCTATATGATGATTCTAGGAGCATTGGTAGCGGCATTTTTCGCCAACGACGGGGCAGCGTTGATCCTCACTCCGATCATTTTGGCCAAGATGAAATATCTCAAGCTCAATCCCGTTGCGATGTTCGCATTTTTGATGGCGGGAGGATTTATCGGCGACAGTGCTTCCAATCCTCTCGTCATCTCTAATCTCACTAACATCGTGACGGCAGGATACTTCCAAATAGGTTTTTGGGAATACGCACGGACAATGTTCCTCCCGAATCTCCTCAGTATCATTGCCTCGATCGTCGTATTGTGGCTCTTTTTCCGCAAAGACATTCCGAGCCATATCGATGTCGAAAACCTCGCTACTCCTGAATCGGCGATCAAAAACATGACGATGTTCCGCCTCAGCTGGTGGTTCTTGGGATTACTTATGGTTGGGTATTTCATCGGGGATGCGTATCATCTCCCTATCTCGGTCTTCGCCCTCGGCGGTGCGCTCGTATTTTTAGCCATCGCAACCTACTTTAAAGCGACGAAACCGCTTCTCACGATCAAAGCGGCACCGTGGCAGGTGGTATGGTTTAGTATCGGTCTTTACGTTGTGGTTTATGGTCTGAAAAACGGCGGATTGACGACGTATCTCGCAGGGATGATTATGGAGCTTCAGAGTATGGGGAACGTCTATGCCGTGATCGGAACAGGCTTTCTCTCCGCCATCCTCAGCTCGGTCATGAACAATATGCCGACCATTATGATTATGGATATCGCGATTGCCGAAGCGGGGAACAGCGCATTGGCGTATGCCAACATCATCGGATGCAACCTTGGGCCTAAAATGACCCCGATCGGTTCACTTGCGACCCTTCTTTGGCTCCATGTTTTGGCGCAAAAAGGGGTCAAAATCGGATGGGGCGAGTATATGAAAGTAGGGCTGGTGATTACGCCACCGGTGTTGCTGGTGGCGTTGTTGGGGTTGATTTAAATTGCACTCTTTTTGATCTCACTCCACTAAAAAATTTGCCATCATTGCATTATCTTCGTGTTCGAGGATATGGCAGTGATAGACAAAGAGTCCGGGCATCGTGAAATGAACGATGATGCGAACCGTCTCAAACGGCATAACGAGCACAGTGTCTTTCCATCCTCTATCCGTAGGAAAATCTATCTTTCCATTTCTATCCAGCACCTGAAATCTCACACCGTGTATATGCAAGGGGTGTGCCATATGGACACTGTTGGTAATCTCCCAAATCTCCGTACTGCCCAGTTTCACTCGCTGATCAATACGCCCCATATCATAAGGTTTTTTATCCAGCGTCCAGATACCTCCGCTCATGATCTCCATAGTGATCGCTCTCGTCTTGATCGCATCGGATGCTTTCATGCGAGGGATTTTGATGAGCTTAGCAGGCAGTACGTACGTATCTTCGATTTTTTCTGTTACGTGAAACTGCATAATATCCATCTGGGCATCAAAAGACGGATAGTCAGGGCTTAGTGCCATAGTGGTTCCTTCTTTGAAGCCAAGCGTTTTGAGTGTTACTTTATCTCCGACTTTTTGGTCTTTGAAATCTACGATGATATCAACGCGTTCTGCTATGCTCAAGAGCACACTCTGTACATTCACAGGATCCTCAAGCAAGCCCGCATCCGTTCCAATAAGTGTAAACTCTTTGATCGTATCGAATGCAAGCTTATAGGTTCTGACACTGGATGCATTCAGTATTCTCAGTCGGTATTTTCCGCTTTTGACCTCATGATAGGGAAGCGGTGTGGCATTGACAAGTATCACATCTCCCATCACACCGTTGTTATCGGATAGAACATTAGGATCCTTATAGAGCAGTTGGCGTTTCTTATCAAACCTTTTATCCTGTATCATCAACGGCAGTTCAAATTCCCCGTTTGGAAGATTTAGCTGCTTCTCTTCATTGTCCTCAACGATATAAAATCCTGATAATCCGTGATAGATCTCTTTTCCCGTTCTTCCATGGGGATGAGTATGGTACCAAAAGGTACCCGCACTCTGTTGTACCTTATAGTGGTACTTTTTCGTGTACCCTGTAGATATTGCATCTTTGGGGTGTCCATCCATCTCTTCAGGGACGATCAGCCCATGCCAATGGATGATAGTCGGTTCTGGAAGTTTATTTATGAAATCCAAATCAAAAACATCCCCTTTTTTGATACGGATCGTTGGGTTGGGCAGATCTCCTTGAAAGGTTAACATTTCTGTTTGGGCATCAGGGAAAATGTTGACGTTGCTCTTTTGCGCTGTAAACTCACCCTTTTTGATCTGAGCAAAATTCATTTCATGCGGGACTTTCAGCTTTTGGGTAAAAGGGAGGATTTTTTCTGAAATCTTTTCCTTTGCTTTAGAAGATACCGCACTTACCGAAGAGGTAGAGGCTGGTTCATCCGTCTCGCACCCTGTGAATATAAAAGCAGCAGTAATGGCCGAATAATTCAAAAAATATCTT
The DNA here is from genome assembly GCF_001830725.1 of Sulfuricurvum sp. RIFOXYD12_FULL_44_77. Taxonomy (NCBI): domain Bacteria; kingdom Pseudomonadati; phylum Campylobacterota; class Epsilonproteobacteria; order Campylobacterales; family Sulfurimonadaceae; genus Sulfuricurvum; species Sulfuricurvum sp. RIFOXYD12_FULL_44_77. The sequence goes on along the minus strand of NZ_MIBU01000306.1, from coordinate 11,922 downwards.
CTGTCCATATTTTACGCCTCTTCGCTAACAAATTATTACATTATGTGATAATTATGAATAAGTTAAAATAAAAAAATCAGTGACAGATATTAACTAAGCAATACATAATATTTTCATTGGGACAGGGACAGGCCTCTATGAAAGTGGGGCTAGTGACTACGCTTCCGGTATTGTTGGGGTCATTCCATACTGCGGTGATTTTTTATTTTGTATGGGTTCTTTTGCTGTTTCTCTGTCGTTATTTTAGAACTATCCTAAAACAGTTAAGCCCCGAAGCGTAGTGATATCCGAGAGTATAGCCATGTTTTTGGAGGATGGAGTGGGTGATATAGAGTCCCAGACCCAGACCTGTCATAGAACTTTCATAGGTGCGGTTAAACGGTTTGCTAAAGTGACGATTTTCTTCACTTAAGGGCTCTCCGACACTGCATATTTCGATAGCTTGGGACAATATAATCAGCGTCGGTTTGGTAGTGGAATATTTAAGAGCGTTATCGAGAAGATTTTTCAATGCAATCGCAAACAGTTCAAAATCGACGTTGATAAGGAGGGCGGAATCTTCCCCTTTGATCGTAATATTTTTTTTGTCACACATTAATATGTCGCAGGTATGATCGAGGATATCGACAAAGCGGTACTCTCGGGCGTTGATACTGATCTCTCCGCTGCTAAAGCGCTCCATTTTCGAAAACTCACCCAGCAGATAATCCATACGGTTAAATATCCTCTTGAGTCTCTCCTGATCCTTTGAGTGCTCAAGACAGTCGCTAGTGAGGGAACCTTTCATTATCGGTGTTTTGAGCTCATGCAAGATATTGCGCAGAAAAAGGGAACGCGCCTCTTTCATCGAGGCGATTTTCTCTAATGCGAGGTTGAACTCCTGTGTGATTTGGGATATTTCATCTTTCCCCTCTATCGGCACATCCAGATGGGTATCCCCCTCTTTGAAATGGATGATGGCATCTTTGAGACGGTGCAGAGGGGTGAGCTTTTTGAGTATGAAGGCGAAAAAGAGCAAAACAAGAACGTCAATAGCGATCATAACGATCCACACACTGATCGACGATTCTTTTTTTAGATCTTCTAAGACGATAGGAGAAAAATTACCCATAGGCGGCGGAGAGGGTAAAACGTGATCGAACATCGGCGGAGGAGGGGGAAACGGAAATCTCGGCGGCAGTGATTTTACAAAATAGACTTTACCGTTATAGCGGAGCATTTTACCGAAGGGAAATTCCGCCATATTCTTTCCGTGAGATCGGAGGAAATCGGGTGAGAGAGATGAGGGGGTGATCATCAACTGTCGCAGTTCCGCATCAAAACTTCCGCTTTTATGATGGATAAGTCGCTCCGCCAAAGCAAAACGTCTCATTCTATCCCCCTCTTGCTCTTTAGAGAAATGTTGATCTGCAATCCAAAACAACCCGTTTATCAAGGCAAAAATGAGGAGAAAAAAGAGGGTAATGAGCCGTATAATGGAGTGATTATTCATTGACAAATTTGTATCCTACACCCCGTACCGAGACAATGTAATGGGGATTTTTGGGATCATCACCGATTTTTTGGCGGATACGTCCCATAATGACATCGATACTTTTGAGACTGCTTTCAAATTTAATCGAGCCGATATTCATCAAGAGCTCTTCACGTGAAATAGCATAGCGATCTTTTTTAATCATATATAAAACGATATCGTATTCGGCTTGTGTCAGGCGCAAGAGTGTGCCGTGGCGGGTAATCTCGTGCCTGTTCTCATCCACTTCGAAAGGGGTAAACTTTTTAGGGAGTGTGGGGTGAAGACGCCGCATAATGGCATCGATCCGAAATATAAGCTCTTGCGGATCGTAAGGCTTGGGGAGATAATCATCCGCACCGCGTGAGTATCCCATCATTTTATCCCGTATATCGGATCGTGCGGAGGAGATGATTATAGGGATGGCACTCTCTTGGCGGATCAGGCGGCAAATCTCCATTCCGTCCATCTGAGGGAGTGAGAGATCAAGTACCAAAAGATCAAACTGCTTCGTTTGGAAAAGGGTGAGCCCCTCCAACGGACTGGGGGCGATGGTAACCTCAATCTTATCTTTATAGAGGCGTGATTGTAATAGCTGTGCTAGCTCAACATCATCTTCGATCATTAAAACCTGTATCATAAATCGATTATATCGGGGAGTAAGTAAATAAAAAGTAACACGCCCAGAAGGGCATGTTTGCTTAAGCACTGATGCTTAAGAGGGAGGTGGAGTTGCTTGAAGAGGCATTACTGCCATAGTAGGAGAGAATTTTTTGAAGCATATCGTTGCGCATCGTTTTAAATGCGTCATCGGTTTCTGTCTCTGTCGAGGCAGTTGAGGCCGTTTCTGTAGAAGCTGTTGTACTCTCGGAAGATTTCTCTTCAAACAGTGCCATAAACTCCTCAGAACTGATAGTTCCGTCTTGATTGGTATCCAGTGCAGAGAAAATCTCATTCGCGCTTTCACTCTCCGAAGAAGAGGATGATGATTCACTCGGCGGTGGTGGAGGGGGCATTCCGCCCGGAGGTGGAGGTGGCATTCCCCCTTCACTTTCCCCCTGAGCGTGTTCAGGCGGCTTCATGTTTTTAAGTGCCGTTACAAACTCTTCGGTACTCATACTGCCGCTGCTGTCGGTATCGAGCAGAGAAAAGATATCGCCGGCATTTGAGTTGTTGGAAGCGGCAGTAGTAAACTCAGTGGAGCTAATAGAACCGTCACCATCTGTATCCATGCTGCTTAGCATCTCTGCCGCGATCTCTTCAAAATTCGGTTTAGACGTTTTTTCAGTTGAAGAGGTCGAAGAACCGTATGACGTGTATGAACTGTAATTCGTTCCGACTGTCATGGGAGACTCCTTATCAGGTGTAGCAAGAAAAATTTCTTACTCAGTTGAAAGGATAATTTTTATACAGTAACTATTGGGTAACATTTAGGCAAATACAAGCTACTTATGATAAAGTTTCTCAATTTCAATTTGGGCAGTTTACTTATGGAACATCACCACCATCATCATCACGACAGTAGCATTAGCGGAGGGAAGCTTCTCTTTAGTGTGATACTCAACCTTTTTATTACGATAGCGCAGTTTATCGGCGGAATACTTTCCGGTTCATTGGCACTGCTCAGCGATGCGTTGCATAATTTTAGTGACGTGATGAGCCTCATCATCAGTTACTATGCCCACCGTCTCTCACACCGTCCCCAAAGCCTCACTCAAACGTTCGGTTTTAAACGTGCCGAAATTCTTGCCGCATTGTTCAATGCTTCGGTCTTGATTGCTGTCTCGATTTACCTCATAATTGAATCAATCCAACGGTTCATTACACCTCAAGCAATAGAATCAACATGGGTAATGGGACTTGCAGCAATGGGAATCGCGGTTAACGGTCTATCGGCTTGGCTTCTTCACCGCGATGCGGGTCATAACCTTAATATCCGATCGGCCTATTTGCATCTGATGGGGGATTTAATGACCTCTTTTGCCGTATTGGCGGGTGGGGCTATGATCTATTTTTACGGTTGGTATTGGATCGATCCGCTGTTATCGCTTTTGATTTCGTTTTACCTTATCCGCTCATCGTACGGGATTGTTCGTGAATCAGGGGGGATGCTGATGCAGTTTTCACCTGAGCATATTCGTGTGGAAGCGATTGTTGAAAAAGTAAAAGAGTTTGATGCGATCGAGAGTATTCATCATATTCATCTGTGGCAGTTGGATGATGAGACGGTATTTCTCGAAGCACGGCTTAACTTTTATGAGGATTTAACACTGAGCGCAACGGACTGCATCCTCCATGATGTGACGCATGCCCTTGAAGATATCGGGATTGCCCATACAACGTTTCAATGCGAAGTAGGCAGAGACGGAAGAGAAACGGTTTTGGAGCGTTGCCGCCACCATTAACCTTTAATGATGTCGTACTCTGCGGGGATAGTGGGTTTGAATTTGCCCGAGTCAATCGGTTTGTTTTGTGTCGGATTGTTAAAGAGGATCGTAACGCGGTTGTCGTATCCATCGGTATAACTGATAGAGTTTAAGAGATCGTTTTTAAAGGTGACCGTATAGGTTTGCCCTTTTACCGTTGCGGAATATTTTTCATTGTCCACTTTTTTGGCTTTTTGGATAATCTGCAGAAAATCGATCTCTTCATCCAACGTTCGGAGGGTGACTTGCTCGATACTCGGTTCAATCACGGTGATTTTCTGAGCGTTGATATAAACACTTTTTTGGATCGGTTTTTGATAGACCCAGAGGGCATTTTGAGGCTTGCTAGCCCAAAGTTCACCGCTGTACACAATCTTTTTTCCGTTATCGTCGATAATGGTTTGAACAAATTTTCCGTTAAAAGAGTTGATCTCTTTCGGTGACGCTGCAAGGGTGAGGCTCAGGGCAAAAAGAAGTGGTAAAAAACGCACATAAATTCCTTCAATTGTGTAATGTTGACATTGTACCCTAAGCTCATTAACCAAAACCATAGATTTCGTATGCTAAAATCAGCGACTTTTTCAATACTGTTCATAATGAAGGCTTTTAATGCTCCAAACGTTCCTCGGAAAAATTTTCGGTACCAAGAATGATCACGAAATCAAAAAATATCTCAAACGTGTAGCGCAAATCAATGCTCGCGAATCCCATTTTTCAGCCTTAAGCGACAGCGAGCTCCAAGAAGCATTTACTGCACTCAAAGAGTCCGTACAGAGCCATACAAAAACATTAGATGATGTTTTGGTCGATTCGTTTGCGATTACCCGTGAAGCGTCTAAACGTGTTTTAGGGATGCGTCATTTTGACGTTCAGCTTATCGGGGGGATGGTACTTCACGAGGGGCGTATTGCCGAGATGAAAACGGGAGAGGGGAAAACTCTTGTTGCGACATTGGCGGTATCGTTGAACGCAATGAGCGCCAATGGGGTCCATGTCGTCACGGTTAATGATTATCTCGCAGGACGTGACGGGTCACAAATGTCTGAGCTTTACTCCTTTTTAGGCTACTCCACCGGAATTTTGGTAGAGAGTGGCTACAATCCTGCCAATAAACGTGAGCAGTATGGGTGTGATATCACCTACGGTACGAATAACGAGTTCGGATTCGATTATCTCCGCGACAATATGACCTACTCTAAAGAGCATATGGTTCAACGCGGACATGCGTATGTTATCGTCGATGAGGTTGACTCGATTTTGATCGATGAAGCCCGTACACCACTTATTATCTCAGGGCCGACAAATCGTACGTTGGAAAACTATACCCGTGCCGATGCGGTAGCGAAAGCACTTGTAAAAGAGGAGCATTTTACGGTCGATGAAAAAGATCGTCTTATCCTTATTACCGAAGAGGGGATCGGGCGTGCCGAAGAGCTTTTCGGAGTGGACAACCTCTACAGTATTGAAAACTCAGGTCTCTCGCACCATCTCGATCAGGCGTTAAAAGCAAACTACATTTTTGAATGTGATGTCGATTACGTTATTCAAGAGGGGCAAATCGTCATCGTCGATGAGTTTACGGGACGTCTCTCCGAAGGACGCCGCTACTCTGAGGGGCTTCATCAAGCATTGGAAGCGAAAGAGGGGGTCATTATCAAAGAAGAGACCCAAACTCTCGCCGATATTACCTATCAAAACTATTTCCGTATGTATGGAAAAATCGGCGGCATGACGGGAACGGCCCAAACCGAAGCGACCGAGTTTGCCCAAATTTATAACCTCGATGTTATCTCCATCCCGACAAACGTTCCCGTTATCCGTCAAGATTTGAACGATTTGATTTATAAAACAGAAGCCGAAAAATTTGAAGCAGTTATACTAAAAGTAAAAGAACTACACGCAAAAGGTCAGCCGATCTTGATCGGTACCGCATCGATTGAAAAATCGGAAAAACTTCATGAACTTATCAAAGCGGAGAAAATCCCACATACGGTATTGAATGCAAAAAACCATGCGCAAGAGGGTGAGATTATCAAAAACGCCGGTGAGAAGGGGGCTATTACTATTGCCACCAACATGGCAGGGCGTGGGGTCGATATCAAAGTGAGCGATGAGATCAAAGCCCTCGGCGGTCTTTACATCCTCGGAACCGAACGTCACGAAAACCGTCGTATCGACAACCAGCTACGCGGCCGTGCAGGGCGTCAGGGTGATCCGGGGACGAGCCAATTTTATCTCTCATTGGAAGATAATCTTCTCCGTATTTTCGGCTCCGATAAGATCAAAACGATTATGGAGCGTCTCGGTGTTGAAGACGGCGAATACATTGAATCTTCTATGGTCACCCGCGCCGTTGAAAAAGCGCAGAAAAAAGTGGAAAATATGCACTTTGAAGGGCGTAAAAGTATTGTTGAATACGATGATGTCGCCAATGAGCAACGTAAAATTGTCTACAAATTCCGTGGAGAGTTGCTTGATCCTTCCTATAAGATTGCAGATAAAATTGATCTGATCCGAAATGATTATGTTGACCGTACGTTGAGATTCTGCGGTATTTTTGAAGGGATTGCCGAAGAGGAGATCGATCTTGAGCGTCTTGCGTTGAGTATTAAAGAGGAGATGAATGCCGACATCGATGTTTCACTCTTTAGTGAGAAATCATTCGATTCGATTCGTGACATTTTACTCACTACGCTAAAAACTCAATATGATGCAAAAATGTCGGTGGTCGATGAGAAACTTCGAAGCGAGATAGAGCGGGAGATTTACCTCAAAACCCTCGACACCGCGTGGCGTGAACACCTCTACCAAATGGACAGTATGAAAACGGGTATCCGTCTTCGTGCCTACAACCAAAAAGATCCGTTGGTCGAGTACAAAAAAGAGAGTTACAACCTCTTTAGCGAGTTGGTCGAGACGATTAAATACGATACGATCAAAACCCTTCATATTATCCGTTTTAAAGTGGATAATGTCGAAGAAGAGGCTGAAGCGTTTGCCCGTCAGATGGAGCTTGAAAAGAAACAAGAAGCGTTTCGTATGAGCCTCAATCACCAAGAGCATGAGGGTGAAGAGAAAAAAATTGCCCGTAACGAAGAGTGCCCGTGCGGAAGCGGACTTAAATACAAAAACTGCTGCGGTAAATCAGGACCTAAAAAAGGGGTATTTGCCTCTTGAATATCGTCTCCTACCTTGTCAAACGGTTCTTACGCTTTGACAAAGAGCAGCCTTTTATCTTCCTCTCCGCACTCCTTGCATTCTCCGGAATCGCCCTAGGAGTGATGGTTCTTATCATCGCAATGGCACTTATGAACGGTTTTGACAACGAGTTCAAGAAAAAACTCACCGTTATGAACTATCCCCTCACGATTCAGCCCAAATTTTACGGTACCTGCGACACGGCTTTACTTGAAAATCTCCGAACCCAGTTTCCTGATCTCTCTTTCAGCCCCTATGTTACCTCTGCGGTACTCTCCCGCAGCGGCGATCAGATGGAGGGGGGCTATCTCTTCGGTGTCGATTTTGCCCAAGAAGCGAAGGTGAACCGTATCGTAGCCGAAGGGCTAAAAGCGGGAGTACCCGATACCTTTCAGGTAATGGTGGGGCAAACGCTCAAAGAGCAATTTATGGTTGAGGATGGGGATAAACTCACCTATATATTCACCCAAATGGAGCCGGGCGGTTTAGCCCTCACTCCGAAGATCAAACGTTTTGAAGTCGTTTCGACGTTTAACTCAGGTCTCAGTGCTTATGATAAAGGGTTCTCTTATACCTCTTTGGAATCGCTGCAGCGTATTTTGGGGATACCTGAAAACCTTTACGACGGTATTCATATCCACTCATCTAATCCTGAGGCCGATATCACACGGGTTGCGGCAGTTTTACCCGATACCGTATCGATTCGGGGATGGTGGGAAGACAACGCCAACTTCTTCGCCGCGTTGAAAATGGAGAAGATGTCACTCTTCATCGTCTTGATGCTCATCATCCTGATCGCCGCGATCAATATTATCTCATCGCTCTTGATGACGGTGATGAACCGACGAAGCGAAATTGCTCTTCTGATATCATTAGGAGCTTCCAAACAAGAGGTGAAGCGGGTCTTTTTGGTTCTTGGGATCGTGATCGGTGTTTTAGGGATTACGACGGGGGCAATTTTAGGATTTTTAGGGATGTGGGTTCTCGGAACCTTTGAGATCATATCCCTCCCTGCCGATGTCTATCCTACCTCGACGTTGCCGCTTGATCTGAGCGTGATTGATTTCTTCTCTATCATTATCGGTGCATTTGTCATCGTACTTCTCTCTGCATGGTATCCGGCTAAAAAAGCGTCTGAAGTTGACGTACTGACAGTTCTTCGTAACGAATAATATTTTTTTGCTATAATCTCCTCACTTTAACAGTGAGGCACATAGTGATGGTTTATGAGCTGTATGGGATGAGATGGTGGAGGGAAGATGACTAAATTTTTTTTCAAAACATATCTCGAAGTCTTTAAAGGCATTGAATTATGTTTAGAAAATAATTTACCCTTTCCATCTTTATCTTTGATATATAGCTCAATAGACAGTTTGGCCTGGATTGCTTATGGTGATATTGGTGTTAAAGAACGTTTTGTAAAGTGGGTAGATGAGTTTATGTATACCCAAAAAAAGCTTGAACCAGAATCTATTGATTTGTATTCTGCCAGATGCGCAATGTTACATACATTAACACCTAATTCTAATCTATCAAAGCAGAATAAAGCAAAAATTGTAGCATACACTTGGGGAAATGCAGATGCATCGATGGGGAATCAGGTTATTGATATTATGAACGATAAAACAACAGTTTTTGTGCATGTGAATGATTTGTTTGATGCATTAAAGCTTGGAGTATTAAATTTCATAAACGGAGATACTTTTGATGATGAGTGTTTACAGCGAGCAAATCAACATTTTAGAAATTTGTCTAAAGACATACTAAATGAATATATTAATATGAATGAGAAAAAATAGACAGATTAGGAAAAAGTGGATTGAGTGAATAGATCTCCCGTCATTCCGTATCGAGTACGGAATCTAAGATGCTGAATCAAGTTCAGCATGACGAAAAGGTAAAATAACGAAGATGGGAAAATATGAGTGAAATGTTGATTTACCAAAACGAAAATGGCGACATAAAAGTTGATGTACGCTTTGAGGACAAAAGTATTTGGCTAAGTCAAAAACAACTTTCAGAAATATTTGGAAAAAGTGTAAAAACGATAAGTGAACATATCTCCAATATTTTTAATGAAGGTGAACTTGAGGCAAGTTCAGTTATCCGGAATTTCCGGACAACTGCCAGTGACGGTAAAAACTACGATGTAGAAACAAAAGTGTTAGGTATTTACTTTTAACTGAATGAATAGAGAAGCTTTTTAAATGGGGGGGGCAAGGGGTGAAACCCCTTGGCGTTGCGCTAATGCAACAACGGCGCAAAAATGCACATAAGAAGCATTGCAGTGACTATCTTATCCATAAAGACCCCCTATGATACGTTCTTTGGAGGGCAAAAAAAAAGGTCGAGGGTAATTACTCCCTCGACCTTAATCGTACCGCTCCATCGAGCGTATCATAATC
>NZ_MIBU01000306.1:0-2368 GCF_001830725.1 Sulfuricurvum sp. RIFOXYD12_FULL_44_77 | reverse complement strand
TTATCGTCCATCATCCATAAAAACGGATAAACCAATGTTCGCTTCAAAATGTTGAAGGGGGCGGTAACGATCTCTTTGGCGATAGCCGTATCTACTTTCGGGTCATCGAGTTTACCGCTGAGGGTGAGGGTAGTGGTGAGCGAGCCGTCATCCCCGAGGAGAATGTACCCCACCATAGGAATTTTTCCAAGAGCTGAGCCTAAATCGGTTTTGAGGGTCAAAATGCCGTCGAGTTGATTCGCTTTGAAGTCGGCGCGCCCTGTACCGGTTATTTTCATCTCAGGAGAATTCAGGGTGAAGTTATCAACCGAAACAACCCCTTTTTGGTATTCAAAATGGGCATATCCCTCATCAACGGGGAGCCCTTTTGAATTGTAATTCGGAAGGGAAAATGTCGTTAAAGAGGGGACGGTGTTGACAAATGCCAATACATTGTTGAGCACTTTATAATCTTTGAGAATGGTGTTTTCAACTCTCATTAATCCATCAAACGCATCGGTTCTCCCTTTGGCGGCAAAGGAGAAGGTTCCTCCACTGAAGTCGCTTAGTGCAAAAAGATGCTCCATAAATTTATCGTTAAACCCTTTCCCCTCAATGGAAAAAAGGTCATTGCGTATTTTGAGGATGGCCGATCCGTTCATATGATGGAGGGAGGCGTCAAAATTTTCATTTTGTAACGTTGCATCGAAAGCGTCGGCAACGATTTTTCTCCCTTTCATCAAATAGAGATAGGAGTTGGTAGCGTGGATGCGCACAGGGATAGGAGCCTCTTTTGAAGAGGCACTCTCTTCTTTGTGGGCTGAGAGAAATTTGAACAGGGCAGGCATATTCAGACCGGTGTTGTTGGCACGTATATAGATATTTTCGGGTGTGTGATTGATAACCAGCCGATCGTTAACCCGTATCGAGGAGATATTATCCTGATGAGAGCCGCTAAATCGGTAATGCGATATCGGCATATCATTCAAGAGCATAAGCGGATAGGGATAGTCGATTTCTCCGTTAAAGTGGTAGCGGGAGCTCTCTCCGGTATAGTAGAGGTTCAAATAGCCGTTATTAATGTTGTATTGACGCAAAATCGGGGATTTTTGAGAGAGTCGTGAAATATCATCGAGACCGATTTTCCACCCATTCGGAATCGTAGAAAAATGGGCTTTAAGGGAAGGTGCATCGATTTTAATCGTATCATTTTGGGTATCGACTAAGAGCTCAAGCGACTCTTTCGCTTCCATAATCGGTACCATTTTCGGTGCGAGCGGTATCATATTACTGAGGTGAATCGCCCCTTTTTCGGTGTCGATACGGTAGCTGCCGCTAAAATTTCCTTTGAAAAGATCGCCCAGTACCGTTTCGATTTGTTCAAAGGTTATAAGATCATTTTTAAGTGTCGCGCTGAAAGGGGAAATGAGCAAGGGGAGCTGATGCACCGACCATGCCGAAGGATTTTTGACTTGCAGTTGCGCTGTTTTATTAGTGTAATGCAAATCTATATCAAATCGTGGCTGGTGAAGTTCGACTTCACCGAGTTTAAATCTATTCAACCGTAATTTGACATCCGTTTGTTTCTTGGTACCGTCAAAGGTAGCATCGACTGTTCCTTTGACACTTTCTGAGAGGCTGAAGGGGACAGAACGGATGGCTGAGTAGGCACGATGATAATCAAACGGCGCGTGGAACGCTTCAATCGTTAATTTTTCACCTAAAAGGTTCCAGCGGGACTTGTTAACCTGCAAGGCATCCCCATCGGGTGCGATGACGTAGGTAACATGCAACGGATCGCGGGGATCATAGAGGGTTAAATCTCCTGTTGTCGGGGAGATGGCATACGCATTGATAGAAACAACACCTCGCTCTGTTGCGGTATTGTACTCTCCCTCAACACGAGCATGTGCCACATCCTCTCCGTAGTGAGCTATGAAGTTTTCAAATGTCACATCACTACGATCGATTTTGACAATTCCCCCTTCGGTTTTGAGGGGGATTTGATCCAGAAGAATTTCAGAAGAGGAGGGCTTGAATACCCCTTTGACTGCGGTATCAAAATCGTGTAAATTGATGGAGAGATATAAATTTACGTCACACTCCCCCTTGAGCTGTTTGATCGGTAAATGGATATGATAAAACTCCAAGAGGGATAAAAGAGGATCACCTAGTTTGGCATGAGCGGTTTTAATATAGAGATCCAGCATCGTGTGGGGTATTGTAAAATCGATAACAACACGACTTTCCTCGGTAGGAAGGTCATAAAAAGTGCCGTTTTGTGGGAATATATGGAGTTTTCCTTTGGTAAAACGGAGATCTATGCGAGGTGCACGGATCGGTTCAAAACCGGTTGCAAAAGTATATTCACCGTCCATAATGCTCGCTT
>NZ_MIBU01000305.1:0-2433 GCF_001830725.1 Sulfuricurvum sp. RIFOXYD12_FULL_44_77 | reverse complement strand
CCGCTTGGAGGGGAGTTTTCCGAATGAAGGGGGATGGGAGACCCGTGTTGTCCCTAACCTTTTTAAAGCCGTTCAGCTTGAAACCCCTCCTCACCACCATTTCGGGTTATTTGAATATTGGGAAGGATTCGGTGCCCATGAAGTGATAGTCGATACTCCGCGACACACCACTTCGATGACTGAGTGGAGCGAATCAGACGCTGTCTCTTGGCTAAAAACCCTTCGTCAAAGAGTTGGAGATTTGCGTCGTGATCAACGGTTGGTCTATCTCTCTTTATTTAAAAATGAAGGGAAAAATGCAGGTTCATCGATGAGCCATTGTCATACGCAGCTGATAGGTCTTCCGATGGTTCCAAAGACATGCGGTGAAATATATCGAAGATCGTATGAATACTTTCAAACCAGCGGCCATGCCCTGATGGAATCTATCCTCAAACATGAAGAAGAAACAGGATGCAGGGTTGTTGAAAAAAAGGGTGAATTTACTGCATTTTGCCCTTATGCGAGCGCCTATCCTTTTGAAGTGATGATCAGTTCGATTAAAGAAGCGGGGCAAATCGATACCTTGAGCCGTACTCGCATTGAAACGGTTGCTTCGCTTTTAGTCTCAACACTGCAGAGGCTAAAACGGCAGCTTGGGGTATTCCATTTTAACCTTTGGATATCCACCCCCCCTTTGATTGAAAATGAAGGGATCGGTTCGGCAGAATTATGTCGTTTTACGATTCGCATTATGCCGCGTCTCTACCAATTCGGTGGATTTGAACATACTACGGGGATTGTTATCAATCCGGTTGCTCCGGAGTTAGCGGCGAAATTATTACGGGAGAGCACACATGAATAATAAACGTATGTTGTTCGCGTCAAGCGAAGTTTACCCCTTTGTTAAAACCGGAGGACTGGCGGATGTTTCCCATTCACTTCCGAGGGCATTGAATGAGAGTTATGAGGTGAGTGTCGTATTACCCCTCTACAACTCCATCGACCGTAAACAGTTTAAAATCAAACTTATCGAATCGTTTGAGATTACTATGGGCGGTTCTTTGTATCCGGTTGAGCTGTATGGAACGACATATGAGAACGTAGCGTATCGCTTTATCTATGCACCCTTGCTGTGTGATCGTGAGTTCCTCTATGGCCCTCCTGAGTGCGGGTATGAGGATAACGCTCTTCGATTCGGACTTTTCTCGTATGCTATCGCCGAATTGCTGCGACGGGAAAAATATGCGATTGCCCATCTAAACGATTGGCAGTGTGCGCTGGCCGCGCTTTTAATAAAGGAAGATAGCTCAATAGAGACGAAGTGTGTGTATACGATCCATAATCTAGCGTACCAAGGGGTCTTTCCCCCTTCGCTATTGCCTCAAATCGGTATTAATGAGAGTTATTTCACTATGGATGCGCTTGAGTTTTACAATCAGGTCAATTTTATGAAAGCGGGGATTGCATTCTCTGACGCCGTTACTACCGTAAGCCCAACCTATGCAAAAGAGATTTTAACCTCAGAATTCGGATGCGGATTGGAAGGATTTTTACATGTTCACCGACGTAAACTGAGTGGGATCATAAACGGAATCGATTCTGAGTATTTCTCACCGTCGTGTGATGAGGCGTTGATTGAGAAGTACACCAATGCCAAAGGGAAAAAATGGTCAAAAAATGATCTTTTAAAGCAGTGTGGTCTCAAAGGTGCTAGTAAACCTCTTTTTGCCTTTATCGGTCGTTTCACCCACCAAAAAGGGATCGATATGTTGGTGGAATCTTTACCGAAAATTGCTCAGATGGAGTGCAATGTCGTATTGCTGGGAGAGGGAGAAGAGGGGTATCATGACTCACTTGCCGCTCTTGCTGAGCGCTACGGTAATCTCCACCTGAATTTCGGATATGATGAAGCACTCTCACATCGAATGTACGCGGCGGCCGATTTCTTGCTAATGCCCTCGCTTTTCGAGCCGTGTGGGTTGAACCAGATGATTGCCTTTGCCTACGGAGCCGTTCCGATCGTGAATAAAGTGGGGGGATTGGCCGATACGGTGAAAAAAGTGGAAACGTACGATGAGACTACTCCATTTGGATACGGAGTAGTGTTTACCTCTCCGACAGCTCGCTCTTTGGTTTCGGCGGTGAAAAAATCGTGTGAACTCTACGGTGATAAAAAACACTTTGAAGCTGTTGTCAATCACAATATGAAATGCGATTTTTCATGGAGTGAAAGTGCCAAAGCTTACCAAGGGATCTATGCGAGACTCTCTAAGTGAAAAAACTTTTTATCGATATCGGCGGTACCCATCTTCGAAGTGAAATAGAGAGTGAAGAAGGTATTCTCAGTGATAGTGTCAGCTCTCATGAGATAGGATTATTAGCCTATATTGATACACAAATGGTTCTTCATCCCCAAATCGATTTTATCGGCATATCCTATGCAGGACAGGT
>NZ_MIBU01000304.1:0-16783 GCF_001830725.1 Sulfuricurvum sp. RIFOXYD12_FULL_44_77 | reverse complement strand
TAGAGAGAGGATATTGGTTTGGAATGCAATGTTTTCGATAATAGCAACAGCATTATTGATTGAGTTGGTAGCAACTTGAATCTCTGTCATAGCCGTAGCGGTACGTTGTGCCAGTTCTGCACCTTCTTTGGCACTTGCATCGGTTTGTGCCGCCATAGATGCCATATCGTTTGCTTTTTGGGCATTCTGTTGAACATTACTGGTCATCTCTTCCATCGCCGCCGCTGTCTCTTCCAAGCTTGCCGCTTGTTGGTTGCTCGCGGTGGAGAGGGATTCCATCGCCTGTTTTAGAAACGACGCTTCGCTTCGGAGATTAAGTCCGTTTTGGAGATTCGTCGTCAGCATTACGGTGATCTCTTGTGCTAGATTATTGACACCGTCGATGAGTGCGGCCATTTCACCCTGTTGATTATTTTTAGCAATCTCGGAAGTGAAATCATTCGACGCATACAAGTGAAGCGTTTGAACGATTTGGGCGAACTGTTTGCTCAGTAAGAGGGTAAATGCGTTAAACGAGTTAGCAATAACGCTCACCTCGGTACCGTCTCCTTCGATATTAGTAGGCTTAAACAATCCCGATTTCATTTGATCAAGTGCTAAAATCAGTTCCCCCATCGCAAGCATATCTTTTTGTTTCGCTTCGACGATGGATTGGAGACGATGATGGGCGGTATCGGCAATGTGCTGAATTTTTCGATCTGAAAAACTCGCGTTTGCATAACGGTAGCGGTTACGTTTACCCTCTATCACATCAAGCACTTCGTGCATGATCTCTTCGAGCAGTTGGGCATCGGTAGATTTTATTCCAAACATTTGGTTTCCTTAGAGTGTCTTATAAAGTGCGGTAGCGGTTGCGATCTCATCGTCTGTAGCAAAACGTCTGCATGAAATATAGTGGCGTTTTCCCTCACGCATAACCGGATAAACGGTGGCATAAACCCAGTAAAACTGATTTCCGCCATTAACACTGTTTTTGACAAATCCTGTCCAGATTTTCCCTGTTTTTACGGTGTCCCATAAATCTTTAAACGCGGCACGCGGCATATCAGGATGACGGACAATGTTATGAGGCTTTCCGATTAGATCATCAACACGGTACCCCGCAGCCTCACAAAAATCATCGTTTGCAAAAATGATAATCCCTTTTTCATCGGTTTCCGAAACCAAAAAAGCTTTTTCGGTGAGAACACGCTCTGAGCCTTTTGAGATGAATATATTCATTCATTATCCTTAGAAATATGTATAATGAAATAATGACGGTTTATTGTTGCATTTGTGTGGCAGAATGAAGAATTTCCTCTTTTCCTGCAAACTCTTTTTGACTAATTTCACTATACATTTGATCCGACAAATTTTGCACAATGGCAGACAATGAAGAGACATTGGCGGCCGTTTTTGCATTTTGCTGCGTCAATTGATCCAACTGTCCTACGGCACCGTTAATTTGGCTGATTCCAGCCATTTGTTCACGATTGGCATTGGCTACATCACGTACCATATCATCCGTTTGAGCAATTTTTTGTGTTATTAAAAGAAAACTGTCCATCATATTTTTAGACGTTTCCAATCCGCCGTGTGATTTTTCACGTGCAGTTTTGGCAACTTCTTGAATATTTTTAGCAGCTTCTGCACTGCGGTTGGCAAGATTGCGTACTTCCTGAGCAACAACGGCAAACCCTCTCCCCGCATCTCCTGCGGTTGCCGCTTCAACGGCGGCATTGAGGCTGAGGATATTGGTTTGAAACGCGATATTTCCGATAATATCAACGGCCTGATTGATCGCTTCGGTTGCACTCACCATTTCACTCATAGCGTCCAAACTCTCACGTGCAACACTATTGCCCCGTTCAGCCGCAATTTTTGCTTCTTGAGCGAGAGCCGTCATCTCTTGTGCTTTTGCCGCACTGGCCGAAACATTTGCTGTGAGTTCTTCAATAGCCGCAGCAGTCTCTTCGAGACTGGATGCTTGTTCATTCGAACTGCTGCTGAGTTCATCGGAATAGTGACTAAGATCAAACGTATTGCGTCGGAGGGAGAGAGAATTGGTAAGTTGTTGACAATATTGATCCGCAATAATATCTTGAAGTTCATTGATATGTAGATTGAGCTTTTTGATATCTTTTTCCCATCCGTCTGATTTAAACGGCATTCGTAAATCATTGTGGCTAATACGGGTAAATCCATCTTCGATTTCACAGAATAGTTCTTTGAGACGGCTCATCAGTCCATTATAAAAAATAGTCGTTTCTTTAAGTACCGTACTTCCGTTTACGGTACACTCGGCCATAGAAACATTGGTTAATTCTCCGGTTTTGGCACGAAAAACCGTTAGTGCGAGCATTCCGGCTTGGATATAGTTTGCATCTCGCACCATTTTATAGTCATGGGCAAAATGACTGAGATCGCTGAGCAAATCATTGATTAACGCTCTCGAACTCTCCTCTTCGATAGTGGTTTCATTAACGGTTTCAAAAACAAAATCTCGACAATTTTGAATCGCTTCTTTGAGTAATAAATAATCTTTTTTTCTGATATCAAACATATATATGAATCCTTATTTTATTGTTTTGTAGAGTGCGTCATATTTATTAATTTCTGCACGTGTCGGTTTACGACGCAGTGAGAGGTAGCGTGTTTCGCCATTTTCAAAAGTAATAGGAGATACGGTCGCATAGACCCAGTAAAAATCTCCTCGTTTGGTTTTATTTTTGACAAAACCATTCCATGTTTTTCCCTCTTTGATCGTTTTCCACAAATCTGCAAAAGCGACTTTTGGCATATCCTGATGTCGCAGAATATTGTGCGGTTGTCCGAGCAGTTCTTCCCAACTGTATCCGCTGTATCGGATAAAATCGTCATTAGCAAAAGTGATAACCCCTTTTGCATCGGTTTCAGAGATGATCAGAGAGCTGTGATCCATTTCGATTTCTGCCATTATTTATACCTCTTTTAATAGTGCTATGTATCTGTCAAACAGATCGTAATATTTTAGAGTTGCAAGTATGTTGCAAAATAAAGCAGACGTTAAGAAAAGTACTATTTTTAGACTATTAAGAGTTTCCGTGTGTAAAAAAGTAATTGCATTCGGGAGAGCAAAAGCTCCCCGATAAAAAATCATACTTCTTTGATTAAATTGTCCATAAGAATGAAAAGCTCACTGCTCGCTTTTTCCATCTCTTGAAAGTTTGTGATGATTTCGGTGGCGTGAGTGATGCACTCTTTTTTATCCGCATCTTTGATGTATTTTAGATTTTTGTTGACCCGATCATGGACGACCGTGTGCGGAGCCATCATTAACGGGAAGCTGGCAGTTTTTCCAAAACGATGTTTCCCTTCACTATGGTACCATTGCCCGATACTGCACTGATGGGTGTCCAGCACTTCTAACCGACTTTCACATCGCATCATTGAGTTATACGCTCGTGATTTATAGATAATATGATCGATTTTTGCCAAAACAATAAAGACACTGTTTTCCATCATATACGAAGAGGAAACAATATTGGATGAACTTTCGCTCAGCTGGATCAGTGTCCCCTCAAATGCGTTGATCTTCTGGCTCGACTTTTCAACGACACTGTTCATCTCCTCAGCACTTTTTTCGATCTCATCCATGTCCTGTTTAAGCGAGTTAATCGAGACGGTGATCTCTCCGGTCGCTTTGTGTGTCCGATCGGCGAGTTTACGCACTTCATCCGCAACCACGGCAAAGCCTCGTCCATGCTCACCCGCGCGTGCCGCTTCGATTGCGGCATTGAGGGCGAGGAGATTCGTTTGTTCGGCAATATCGGTGATAAGACTGATTACCGAGTTGATCTCTTGTGTCCGTGACGCAATATTGGCAATGGCGTGAGAATTGTTATTCACCGTCTCGCTCAATGATTCCAAATCCTCTATAATCACTTCAATCGTACTACGACTGTTGTTCGCTAGGGTTTCTGCATGTTTGGTCGCTTCCGTCACCTCTTTGAGATTCGAAACGTTATCTTCTAAGTTGTGCTGAATAACGGAGAGGGTTTCTGTCACTTCAACAGAGAGCTTGCTGAGTTCAGAGTTGAGAGCATCTTGCTGTTTTTTGGTCTCTTGTTCTTTCATAATAGCAATGCTATTTTTTACCAACTCTATCGCTTGAATAAAATCACCGTGCATTCCCTCATTGGTAAGAGGTTGAGAGAAATTCCCCCGTGTCGCATTACCGATAGAGATATAGATTTTATGGATAAATGTTTCGATCTGAGTGACGAGTTTCTGGAGCGATTGCCCCATAATACCGAGTTCCGTATCGGGTGTCGTATCGATCTCGATCCCGGCAAAATTACCGTTGGATACTTTTTCAATCATTTCGGTAAAGGAAGTGAGGGCAGAGATAATCGAGCGCTGTATTAAATTCGAGAAAGTAAAGATCAAAAGTGCAACGCCAAGACCTGCAATAAGAACCGACATTTTATAAAAAAGAATTTCGTTATGCATTTGAGAGATGGTAGTTTTGAAATTCTCTTGTTTTATTTCAATCACCTTTTCAAAGGTTACACGAGAGGCTTCGGCATAGGGAGTCAGCTCTTTTTTGTACTGGGCATAAATAGGGATTGTATTCAAGGAAATAGCATCTTTATCCATCCCCCCTAGTGTCTTCATCATATCCATCAAATTGTCTAAAAAGGTATAGGTACTTTTTTTGGCATCTGCGATCAGTTCTTGTGACTGGGGATCTTCTATCTTTTCGAGCTGTTCAAAATTATTTTTGATCTTTTCTACACGATCATGCAGTTTAACCATATTCTTATCGTAACTGTTTCCCAACATGATGTCACGGCTGGTTCGGCTGACATAATTGAGATCTTTTTCGATCTCCAATGTATACAGAGCCCCTGCCGTAGCATTGTGCTGCAAATCATTATAGTCGGATTCAATTTTAGTCAATGCAAAAAAAACGAAGAATGATGCCAAGACAACTGCGGTAGTTACACTTCCAATCAAATAACTCATCCGTTTACGGATAGTTATTTTGTCTAAAAAACCTCTATTCATACCATTCTCCTTTGATTGACTCTAATAACCCGATACTTTTGTAAAAATTTAGATTTTTCCCTCACGCGCATAGCGTGCTTTAAACGTTGGATATTTTTTAATACGGATAATGATCGTACCGTTCTCATCAACTTTAGAAACTTCCGTATACGCTAATTCATAGCGATGGCTGCGATAGTACTCTTGAACACTTAGTGCCATTGCATCGATATTTTTAGGATTCTTTTCCAACCCCAATGAAGGGCGTACAAGATTCATAAGACGTTGTGTCGATATTTTTTCGTTTCCGTCAAAAAAGATTTTGTTGATGAGATTCGGTTTGATCTCACGGCGTTTCATCTCTCCGATCGCTTGTGCGTCAAAATCAGCATATTTACCGATGCGAATAAGGAGACTTTTATCCTCTTGATCCATTTTTTCAACAGATGCGTAAGCGAGAACATAGTTATTTCTATGGTAGTAGGCTTCTATCTCTTTCGCAATTGCATTTGAGTGTTGAAGATCCAACGGAGTTCCCATATAAGGGTGCGCGACTTTAAGAAGTTTTTTTGTCGGGACTTTGACGTTTCCTACAAAAAATATTTTATCGATAGTAGAACTTGGGGCTGATGCAAATGCGTAAGCCGTAAACATAAATCCGCAAAGCAGAACTTTAAGTGGCATGGTGAGTCCTTTTGATAATTCTCTTATACGAGAGTAAACTATAAAGAGGATTCTATTGGTTTAGTGTTGCAAATATGTTGCAACACACTTGTTTTACTCTTTACTTATTTGTCCCATAACACGATCGAAAAATTGTAAAAAGGCTTCGGTATTCGCCGTTTTTTGTTCATGATCCATTCGATCGTATTTTTCAGAAATTAAGTTTTCCAATTCAGCCATTATCTCCTGCATTTCTGCATCGATCTGATCTATTTTTTCTGCTGTGCTACATTGTTTACTCATTTTATTTCTCCTTTGTATGTGAACAATTGATTAATTTGATGTGATCTAACCCTTTAAAAACACCTAATGTCGCTTTTTCAATTTGAGTGCTTAACGCATATATTTTTTCATTAGATTCATGTTTTGAATCGGCATTAATCAAAGATTGAACACCGTTATGAACCATTTCATGTTCAACAAGCAATGCTTCCCATTGCGGTGTTTTAGCATAAGGCATATGCTTATGCGCATCGATCCATTTCCCCAATGCACAATCATGATGGCCGGTAACACGCCAAGGCTCATGGGCAAATTTGAGTTTTCCGTAATTGCTCTCTTTAAAAATAATATGATCCAGTTTAAGCTTTGCCATATCGAAAAGAAGCTGTGTATCGCACGTATGCGCTTTGTGCGCCTCATCATATTTAATTCGAGATAGCATCAGCTCAAACTGCTCGGTTTTAGAGAGGATGTCACCGGCAATTTCAGCCACATTATTGGCTGTTTTTGCATTTTGCTGGGTCATCTGATCCAGCTGAGAAACCGCATCATTGATTTGATTGATTCCTGCCATTTGTTCACGACTTGCATTCGCAACATCACGTACCATGTCATCGGTTTGGATAATTTTCTGAGAGATAAGAGAAAAACTGTCCATCATATGTTGTGATGTTTCTAACCCTCCGCGCGATTTTTCACGTGCTGAGCGAGCAAGTTCTTGAATCTGCTTTGCCGCTTCGGCACTGCGGTTGGCAAGATTTCGAACCTCTTGTGCAACCACTGCAAACCCTTTCCCCGCATCTCCGGCAGTTGCCGCTTCGACAGCCGCATTGAGGCTCAAAATATTAGTCTGAAAGGCGATATTATCGATAATATCAACGGCATTGTTGATCGCTTCAGCCGCACTGACAATTTCACCCATAGCACTAAGACTCGCGTGAGCGATAGTATTGCCTCTTTCGGCAGCAAGTTTCGCCTCTTGTGCTACATGTGTCATCGCTTCGGCTTTAGATGCATTAGCCGCAACATTCGACGTAAGTTCTTCAATCGCGGCGGCAGTCTCTTCCAAACTCGATGCCTGTTGATTAGCGCTGGTGCTGAGTTCGTCACCCGATGAGCTCAATGCACTCGCCTCGGTATTAAATTCTTGTGAAAATTTTGCAATCATTGCAAAGATTTCACTGTTGCTCGTCGCCATAGAACTGGCTGCATTTTGGATCGAGGCAAATGACCCACCAATACTCATACCGGTATCGGAGAGAGATGCCGAATAATCGCCATTGGCCATTTTAGTCATCACAGCGATCAAATTTGCAAAAGTTCGCTCGATCTCATCCACCATTTTATTGAGTGAATGTGCTAGCACATTCAAACTCGGATCGCTATAATGGGTGGGAATTCGATTGTACAAAAGCCCCTTTGCAACAAAATCAGAAACCGTTCCGAAATCGATGATGCTTTGTCTCTGTTCAGCGAATTTTTTATCTAGTATCGCGATGTTTCGGTTGATTTCGACCGCTAATTTTCCGAATTCATCCTTACCAAGATCTGGGAGGGGGAGGGTACTCTCTTGTTCACCGCCTAAGAATTGGAAAAAAGAGATGAGACCGTTTTGTGTTTTGGACAAAGAATCTTTAATCTGCGATACGATCAGCATCATGACAATTCCTAGTGCAATCAGCAATAATAGTCCGCCGATTCCTGCATAAATACTCCAAGTGACAATGTGATGTTTAAAGGTCTCCTGCATCGCAGCAGCTTCTTTTGTTTTTGATTCCACTAATTTTTCCATCGACTTTCGCGATGCTTTAGCCATAGGTGAAAAATTTTGATGATAATAGTGATAAATATCCGCTGTACTTCGATTTTGATTTTTGAGCGTATTCATAAGATTAGAAGATGCGGATATAAAGACCAAAGCATCTTTCTGAGCTTGTTGTTGAAGCTTTAGTTGAGAGGGTTCAACACATGCGGCTTCCACCTCTTTGAAATGGGTCTCAATTTTTTTCCGTGTCTCCTCAAGTTTGGCTAGATTTTCTTTCAAATCTCCTCCAAGCATAATTTCACGGGTGATGCGGCTAAAATAATTAAGCTCTTTTTCCGTTTCCAAAACGGCTTTAACCCCTTTAAAGCTTTGCGCTTCAAAGGTATCAAACTCAGTATTAAGCGATGTCATAGCCCCTATGGAGAGGAGAGTGCCCATCCCGACGGCTATCGAAGTCAAGATCATTATATAACCGAGTTTTTTCGCTACGGATATCCGTTGTAACCATTTTTTCATCTCTATTCCTTATTTTTAACTGTTAAAAAAGCTCGATGTCCGAGTCTGATGAGGCATGGTGCTGATTACTGAGCATCCCCTGTAAACTCAAAGCGTCGCTGATAAGTGAGTTATCCATATAGTGGATATCTTCAACATCCCTGTAAAAGAAAATTCCCCGCCTCCATTGCTCTAAATTGTCAAATAAGGAGGTGAGCATCGGCATAATGGAAGGAATCTTACTGACATCTTCAATCGAGTCGAAGGTGGTGGCTAACTGCTGAATTCCATACGAAAGGGCGCTGAATTGCGGAATCATCTCCAACTCTTTAGCATAAGCATGTACGATTTTGCTCAACGTGAATAATGTGTCTTGATTGATATTCCGTTCTGCACTGACCAATAAAACATTAAAATTGTCTTCTAATATCTCAAGATCTTCATTCGTTTTATCGAGCTCAAAAGGGTGTACGCTGTGAAACTCTACCGCAGACATTTTTTCACTGCGGGTGTAGAGCATTATCTTTTCATCAGCATTAAGTTCTCGTCCGCTGAGTTGTTCTTGGGGCATACTTATTGGTTCAGACTCTTTCATACGCTTGATTTCAGCTAGTGCTTTTTGAAGCTCTGCATTACTTTTGCGCAATTCTTGATTTGTCTCTTCGAGCGTAGTACTGAAATAATCAAACATTTTATGATCATAAATGGCTTGTGCACTTTTATTAAGTTGTGTCAGAACACGATTCATATCAACCGGTTTAAGCAAGAAACCGTCAATTCCGAGATTGATAAGTGTGATAAGATTGTCACTCTCGGAGTGTCCCGATAAAATAAGAATATTTTGTTCACTGTTATGCATACGTATTTTTTCGGTCAGTTCAATGCCGCCCATCAAAGGCATAGTTAAATCGGTAAGTACTAAATCATACGATTGTTCTTTATACATTTTCAATGCTTCGATGCCGTTTTCGGCTGTATTAATACAACCGAAAAAACGTCCTAAAAATATTTTCAGCTGCATGCGCAAATCGCTGTCATCTTCAACAAGAAGCAATTTCATATCGTATGCGATCTCTTTAAGATTTTTAACTATAGAGGATGATTCGTTATAAACCATGATAAAGTGACTCCTATTACGATTCAAAGTGAATTATTAGTAAAAATAATCCAGTTGCACAATTATTTCTTTTTAGTGTCGCAAATATGTTGCAAACGGCAAAGTTGTAAAAATTAGTTCATTTCTTTGTTTTGTAGAGTTCTCAATATTTTTTCTCCCGATAATAATGAGGTAATATTTTTACATTCCGGAGCACCATCATCCATCTTTTTCATATGATTTGGTGAGACTTTTAAGGATAAACAAACACGGGCATATTCTTTATCCCAGCCAAAACAACTGTGATAACGCTCAAGGAGAGTGTGTTCTTCACCTGTAGGGGCATAGAGCTCGATTTCATGAATCAGCGCTTTTTTAAGCAGAGATAGATTTTTTTCTTCAAAGTAGTCGATCGTGGAGTAGGGGGCTATAAGTGCAATAACTTTAGAAACATCCCCTTTTTTAGCAAGAATATTGGCAGTTGATATAATATTTTTTTTGTAGGCATCAATGTGATTCTTAAATATTTGTGTTGTTCGCAGGGCAGGGTACTCGGAGGAGAGGGTAAATAGTTGTATGAGATTATTGGTTTTGGAAGCATTATTGAATGCATCAAAAGCTTTGATCTGATTTTTAAAATCATTTCCGGTAAGTGCAAAAGGTTTTATTCGGGTTAGCTTTGAAGCATATTCATCGGCTTGGTCCATTTTTCCCTCAGCCATCAGTGCCAGTGTTTTATCAATCAAAGTTTCACCGTAGCTCATAAAGCGGCGATATATTTTTGTTTGACGTAAAACTTCATGCTTTTCGCCTATATCGCTCAAAGCTGCAAAATTTCTTGTTAACGCACTGGACACGAGTTTTTTATAATTTTCTTCAAGTACTTCGGGCCTTGGTATGAGGCTATGCACACATCTGGTGCATCCTCCTGGAGCGGATTCAATGTACTCGTTAAATTTCCCAGGATCAATCTCTAAAAGTTTAATTTCATACATAAGCGCTTTCAAGCAACTGGTACGGACTTCATGAAACTCCCGTAATTGTCGTAATTGCGGTGAATTACGAACGGATACACAGGCGCCTTGTGCATTTCCTATAGAAATTTTCTCCATAAACGGGACAATCTCTTCAGAAGTATAAAGAGAGTGCATCAATTCTTTACGGATCGCCCCATCGGCAACGATGAGCGAAACCATTGCTTCATGACCTTTTCTCTCATCAGAGTTAGAAGGATTAAATTTAAAGATCGCTTCATACTGTTTCTCAAGTTTTGCACACATCTCTTTATTGACAAATAGCAAAGGAAACTCTCCGACTAGAAGGGAGAGATTAGCGATATTACCTATTTCAATGGCGCTATACGCTTCTTGCAGTCTCAAATGAAGATCAATGACAACACCATTTCCATCTGAAAAACCGACAAAAATTTTCTCACCTGAGACGCTGATGGATGTGATTCCCCAAAAATCAAAATTGACACACCCCAATTTGACTCCGTCAGAATTGTTGTAAATCATTAACTGATTGCTCCGTGAACCCAATAAAATCACATTCTCATTGAAGCCTGAAGCAATATGAGTCGGCCATTCCAATGACGGATCTCCCAGAAACTGCTGATTTAATAATAGGTTATAGACGTATGTCGTCCCTGCGCGTGTAAATCCAATAATCTTGTTGTTATCGGCTGCAAATGTAACTGCTTCAGCGATTTCATCCATACGAAAAACCTGAACGACCTTATGGGTATCAATGCGGAGCAAATGTATTTTTTTATCCATTGTCGAAATTACAATTTTTGATCCGTCTTTAGAAAATGCCGCACACACGATTGAATCTGAAAGATGAACTTCACACAGACGCTCATATGTGTGTGTTTTGTAGATATCCAATCTGCCGGAGTTGCTACCAATCGCAAAAAAAAGGTTATCATCACTGAATAGGACAACATCCGGGTTACTCATAGGAATCATAGAAAGAAGTTTCACGGGCTCAAGTGAGAGAAAAATGACACGTTCATTTGAATGGTCACACACTAAGCCGAATTTACCGTCATTGGTAATCGTAACTGAACTCCCATAACGGTTGGGATACGATTCAACCCCTTTCATATTTGCATGTTTTAAATATTCTGCTTGGGATGTGTAGCGATAAATAGTTGGGGTGGAATCAATCACTACAACACCTGATTCATTAATAGTAGAAGCAACGATACTTCTAAGGGCATGTAAGGATGAGTATTCTAATGACATTGTATTTACCCCCAAACTGTCGGAATACACTATTATTTCCCTTTAGTGTTGCAAGTGTGTCGCAAAATACAGTGTTATGATTCATACGGGTTTCCGTACAAGAGATTTCAAATATAATATATATTATGTTAATCAAATAAAATTTCAGTTGAGATAAGTTAGACTTTCATTATGGAATCTACAAAAGAACAACTCATCGCCGATATCGAAAATCTTCTCAACCGCTATGATGAAGTGAAGCCGACACACATCAATCCTGAACTATTACAGTTTTTAGACCGTCAAACGCTTCTAAGCATTATTGACTCTATTCTCAGACAGCAAGAAAAAACCAACGAAACAAACATTGAGTGGCTTGAACAATTTAAACAATACTAATTTTGATTCACAATTTCTATATTTGCAACACTTTTGCGACACAAATAAGAAATAATAATGCGGGTCAGTTTGGAAAACAAATATGACTATTTCATTGCCTCTCTAACTAAAGTTGTTTCTTTAAGGTAATGCTAAAAAATATTATCTATAATTACAACAATTTAACACAATGACATTTTTTAACATGTCATTAACAAAAAGGATCATACCATGTCATCAAACGTCGATTTAATCCAGCTTACCGAACAGACTAAAAAACTCACGGCAATGGTCGTTGAAGACGAAGTAGTTGCTAATGATCTTTTGAGCTCAACGTTCAAAAACTTTTTTGCTGAAGTCACTTCTGCCTATAATGGAGCTGAGGCTCTTCGTATGTATGAAAAAATCAATCCGGATATTATTTTCGTTGATATCATCATGCCAGAAATCGACGGCATTGAGCTTGCACGCCGTATCCGTTCAATCAACCCGTCTCAAATCATTATCGTAATCTCCGCGAGCAACGATATCCAAAAAATCTCTGAATCAATCGAAGTGGGTGTCAACAGCTTTATCCAAAAACCGATCGATACAAAAAAGATTCTTGAGATGCTTCAAAACATCACTAGCCTTGTTGCAAAACGCAAAAAAATCGAAACGAAAACGTTCTCAATTTCATTGCCGCTTGATGTCTATGAGTTGGTTGACGATAACGCAAAAGCAGAAAGTATCTCTAAAAATGCGGTTATTATCCGCGCTCTTCGCTCTTTTTACAATAGCTAGTCTCCCCTCTTCCCGCTTTGCGGGAAAAGATTCTACAAATTTAGCTTTTTTTCAGCAATTGGTTTGTATAATTTCGGCTCAGGTTCACCTGATCTTTTTAATACGGCCCCATCATCTAATGGTTAGGATTCCAGATTTTCATTCTGGCCATACGAGTTCGAATCTCGTTGGGGTCACCACTTTTTAAATCTCCTCTTAAAAAATCTCATTAAAACTACACACATTTTGCTTTAATATTGCTATTCTAATCTCATTCGTATGCTATAATCAGTTACACGGTATATAAGGTTTAAGATGGACAAAATACGGATCAAGGCAACATTGCTTTCGATATTCATTGTCCTATTGCTCATAAGTTATTTTCTTTTCAATGCGTTAGAGAGTAAAAAACGCACCTTAGACGATAAAATGTACGAGCATCACGAACTTCTCCAAAATACTTACAAACTTTCTGTCTTCACTACCGAAAAATCTCTTAATTATCTCGGGTTTCAGATCCTGACCGATCAAAAAATCGTTAATGCGTTTGAAGCACGCGACCGAGAAACTCTATACCGATTGGCACTTCCTTATTTTAATAAAGCATACGCGCGTGGAGAAGTCGATTTAACCGGCTTTATTCGCAACGACGGGATTCATTTTTTACGTCTTACCGATCCAAAAAAATTCGGCGATAACATTGCAAAAAAACGTCCTATGATCGAAGAAGCTCTTCGGACACGCCAGCCCATAGTATCCTTGGATGTTACCCTTTACAATATATCTTTGGTGACCCTCGTCCCTATTTTTAAAGAAAATCGTTTTTTAGGTCTTCTTCAGGCATCTGTTAAAATCAACCGTATACAAGAACATCTCGATATCCACTCCGGAATTAAAAGTGCATTGGCTTTTGATTCAAAAACTCTTCATACACTTCTTCCCGACAAACATTTAAAAGAATACGGTGACTATGCCCTGATTTCATATAATGATCCATTATTTGAAAATCTACCAAACGAGTATACATTAGAAGATTCGTATCGTATTACTTACAATGGCAGAACCTATATGATTGCTCCCGAAGAGCTGCGAACGTATGCGAACAAATCTTTGGCAAAGATTGTGTGCGCTCTCGATGTAACCGAAGATGAAATCATATATAAACGCGAAATACGTGAGCTGATTATCGTCAGTCTTTTAGTATTGATCTTGTTAAGTATCGTATTGCATTTCGGATTTAAAGCATTGATAGATCGCATACATGATCTCTCATCGCAGCATAGCAAACAACTTCATTACCAACTTTACAACGATTCTCTTACACGCTTACCCAACCGTAAAGCTCTCTTTGAAGATCTTTCTCATAACTATTATCGGGGCGTTATGCTGCTGAATATTGATAATTTTAAAGAGATGAATGATTTATACGGACATGAAATCGGAGATAAAATTTTATCAGCTATTGGAAATACCCTTCAAAATACAGTCATAGATCATCCGCTTACCGTCTATAAAATGCACGCCGATGAATACGCTCTGGCTCTGACTGAATCCATTTCCGAACATAAATTTGCCCATTTGTGTCATGAAATTTTGCATACACTGAATGAAGGGTATTACGATATCGACGGGATCAGTATTTTTGTCACTTTTGGAATGGGAGCCGATCTTTGTTTTGAAGAGGGGTGTGATTTAATCGGGAGAGCCGATATGGCACTCAAAACAGCAAAAAAGCGGGGAGTTTCCTTTGTAAAATATAACGATGAACTCCATATTAAAGAAGAATACTCCAATAATATCTACTGGAGTAAAAAACTGAAAGATGCAATTGATGAACACCGCTTTGCCCTTTACTACCAAGGGATACATGAGAGTTCAGCACAGTCCATTATTGAATATGAGGCGTTAATTCGAATCATTGACAAAGACGGCTCGGTTATTTCGCCTGCAATGTTTTTGGATATCGCCAAAAAATCGCGTCTTTATCGTCACATCACTCATTTCGTCGTGAATGAAATTTTTACGCAACTCCATGATACATCGCACACCTATTCGATCAATCTCTCTTTAGACGATATTCTAAATCAAGAGACGCAAAATCTTATTTATAAACATTTAAAAGAATCAAATGTCGGCAATCGGCTTATTTTTGAAATCTTAGAGAGTGAAGGGATTGAAAATTTTGAGGAAGTTTCACATTTCATCACACACGTTAAAAAATACGGATGTAAAATTGCCATTGATGATTTTGGAAGCGGCTACTCAAATTTTGCCTATTTAATGCGTTTGAATGTAGATTTTATTAAAATCGATGGATCGCTCATCAAAAATCTTGATATCGATCTCAGTGCACAAGACATTGTACGTACCATTGTCGAATTCGCCAATCGTCTTAATATCCGAACCATTGCCGAGTTTGTCTCTACCGCCTCTATTTATGATGAATGTAAAGAGCTTAGAATTGATTATATTCAGGGATATTATTTAAGTGAACCCCAACCAAAGGTATAAGTGGATTCTCAAAAATCATAATTGAGTATAAAGTTCTGCTGCGTTATTCCGTTTTTTCGGAAAATAAAATTGTATTCCGAAGCTCCGGGAATTTGATAGGTCTCACCTCGAGCTACTTTGCGTGCCAAAAGGTATTCCGCACGCAGCCCTTTTAGTGCCCCTTTGAATCGATAAAAAACATCAATATTCCATTGGGCATAGCTTGGATGGCCGTATTTATTGTATTTCCACTCTTTGGCATCCGTTTTTTTGTATTCTCCATAACCTGCCATCACATCCAAACCACTCAACCCCTGTCCGGCAAAATTATGTTCAACGCTCGTAAGCCATGCATGACAATTACCGCTTCCGTCACTGCGTTCACGTTTTTGAAAGGTATAAAGAGGTTCTTTTCCCCACTCTCTCGGAAATAAAAAGCGCCCATCGTCCGTTGTTTGATTGTAGGCAAACGTCAACTTTGAATTCTGATATTTAATGGCTGTTTTAACCCCGTAGGTTGTACTCTTTTCCCCCTCTTGCATGTACGATTTTGCTTTAATAGCATTGGTTGGAACACTATTGTCCTCACCATTACCGCCATCACCCGATTGACGCTGGTAAATATATTGTGCACCATAGGAGAGTTCAACTGGACCGTAGGGGAATATAAAGCTTACATCGGCATATGCGAGATTAAAAATATTTTCCAAATAATAATCCCATACATCAATCGTAAATTCTTTGGGAGTCCCATAGCGTATATTGGCTACAAAAAGACCATCCGATGACGTATTTCCTCTATAATTTCCCGCAACAGCAGTATCAAGAGAACTATTTCCCATTTCATATCCGTAGCCCAAAGAGTCTTCGACACTTTTCCAATCAGGAGTATTTCGGTTCCAAAAAGCATTGATATAACCGGCTTGGACACTCAAGACATTTGAGAAAACCGAAGTCGCCCACACTCCTTGCTCAAACGTCGGAATCATACGCCCATCTTGCGGATTGACAAAGGGGGTATCCAGTTTCATCCGCCCCAGTGTAATAGAATTTTTTTCATAGTGGTAACGTACATACGCTTCACCAATATTGGTGACACTGGAGGCATCATAATTGATTGAATCGACCAATCCGACGACATAGCGGGAATTTTTATTGGAGGCTAGCGGTTCAACATTGTCCGAGGAGATATTATCTTTGATAAAGTGTGTCGTATAAAGGCCAACAGCCCCTTGGAAACGATTCCAGTTTGGTGTAAGATAAAGAAGTTTCCCCCCAACCGCAGTCGCTTCATAATCGTGTAAAGGTTCTTGATTGTCTTCCGTCATGGTAAAAACACGAATCTGACCTTGAACTTTTCCAAATGATGTATCATCTTGAGCATGCGATGAGAGTACGACCAGTGCAAACGCAGCGATTCCCGATAATTTCATCGACACACTCTCCTCAAATTTATAGCAGACTATTAGGCCGTTTCATTCCCGCCCGTTACTTTGATATGCCACGGTTCATAGCGGACGCCGAAAGGGTTCCCTTTTGTATAGCGTATCGCAATATGGCCGCCATCATACAGCTTTTTAAAGACATCGGTTTCTTGAAATTTTGTACTGAAATTTC